>JBIKMK010000078.1:0-10796 GCA_044359315.1 Bryobacteraceae bacterium
CGGCGGGACTAAAGCCCCGCTGCAGGCTGATAGCCTGCGCCACACCAGGCCTCGCCGAGCTACGCGCTCATAAACTCCATCAGCCGCTCCCGGTAGCTGCGCGAAAGTGTGAGCTGCGTGCCGTCGTTCAGTACAATCAGATACTCCCCGTGGAACCAGGGTTGTAACTCCTTGATCCGTTCCACATTGACGATCCGCGAGCGGTGGACGCGGATAAACTTCTGGGGGTTCAGCCGCTCCTGGATGGAGTTCATGGTTTCGCGCAGGATGTGCGTCTCGTGCCCTAAGTGGAGTACTACGTAGTTATCCGCCGCCTCCACCCAATCAATGTCTTCCATCTTGACGAAGAAGACTTTGCCCGAGGATCGGACCGCCAGCCGGTTGGGCCGCGCCTTGCTTAAGTTTGAGTTGCCGGAGGTGCGCTGCAGGTCGTGATGGCTCCGCACACGGTTCAGGCACCGGTCCAGCCGCTCCTGGTCGAAGGGCTTCAACAGATAGTCCAGCGCACTTACCTCAAACGCCCGCACGGCGTGGACGTCATGGGCCGTGACAAACACCACCATCGGCATCTTCGTGGACATCTGCGATTCCAGAAACGCAAAGCCGTCCATCTCCGGCATCTGAATATCCAGGAACACCAGATCGACCGAGCGCTGTTCGAGAAACGCCGCGGCTTCCGCACCGCTGGCACACTCTCCGGCAATCGCAATATCCGACTGCGTTTCCAGCAGCCGGCGCAGCCGTTGGCGGGCGATCCGTTCATCATCCACAATCAATGTTTCAATCGGCATAGACACCCCAAAGACAGAATCCCCGCCCCCAAACTAGGGGCTTAGACGAAGCGGCAGCTCAATCGTCACTTCGAATCCACCGCTGGCCGCATTCGAGAACGAGAGAATGTGGTCAGCCCCATACACTTGGTCCAGCCGCCGCCGCGTGTTGGCCAGACCCACCCCTTCCTTGATCTTGATCGTGCCCTTTTGCGGGACACCGGGGCCGTTATCGATCACCTTCAGCAGCAATCTCCCGCCGCCGGATTTCGCACGGATCAACAACGTCCCGATGCCGGAGATCTGCGAAAGCCCATGCTTCAAGGCATTCTCGACAATCGGCTGCAACACCAGATTGGGCACGCGGCCGTAGAGCGCCGCCGCGTCCACTTCCCAGGTCACCTGCAAGCGTTCCTCAAAACGGATCTGCTCAATTTCCAGGTACCGTTTCAGAAAGTCGATCTCCACCATCAACGGCACTTCCGGAATACCCATATGGTCCAGCGTCAACCGCAGGAACTCGCTCAGCCGGATCACCATCCGTTCCGCCGTGCCCGGGTCGGAATGGACCAGTTCGCTAATCGTGTTCAGCGTGTTGAACAAAAAATGCGGATGCAACTGCATCTTCAGGGCTTGCAGTTGGGCCCGCGCCAGTTCCACTTCCAGCTGAGTCGCGCGCAACCGGTCCCGCTCGGCTCGCTTCAAATAGTCGCGCGCGATTTGCGAAAGCAAGACAATGCCGTACTGCAAAACGCCATAATCCAGCGATAGCAAGGCCATGCGCAGCACGGAGTCCAACGTCTCCAGGCGCTTGGCGGGAAACAGCAGCGGCAGCATGGTGGCGTCCCACAGCGCCTTGCTCAGGATGCCCAGGGCCACCGCCGCCGTCAGATGCAGCGCCATGTTGCGCCACCAGTGAGGCCGATTCAGCGGGAACCGGCTGGCCAGCGTCAGCACGATCGGCGTCAGCACCGCCCAGATCCAGGCAAAGCTCACTTCCGCCGTCACCGACTGCCACCACGTAAACGGGTTCTCGCCCATCGACGCCCGGTAGTGGGTTTGAACGGCTGTGATCAGCCCAAACAGGGTCCATAGGAGCCAGATCTTGGCCCATCGTGGGAGGCCCGGCGTCATCGTGGCGGCTTCACTGTGGTGGTGAACATCTCAATCGCTTTTCAGCCTGCCTCTACAAGTACGCGTCTCATCCCCGCCGGAGTTCCCCGGAATCTGCGGAGTCGGGGCAGATCAACGGGAAAAAGGGCTCGGACCTCGAAAATGCCTTCAATTACAGTGACGGTTTTCTGGGCCACTGGCCCCGCGAATGGGGCCGAGGCCGGAAATTCCGGGGTGAATGGTGACAGCCGAGTACCGGTTTGGCCATCGCCGGTACTGGAACCAGCCGGGACTGACGCCTTATGGAACCAGCGCTGGCCCAACTTTACTCTTGGATTGTGACCAGCCGCCAGCGGCCGCGGATCACAGGCACCGGGACACCCGTTGACCCAAAAAACAAGATTATCCGGAGACAGACCCCTATGAAAAACACCCTATTCTGCACCTTGGCACTCGTTGCGTCACTCACTGTGCCCGCCTCTGCCTCGTCCATCCCTTACGCGAACATCGGTACGCCGGCCCCGTCTAACACCTTCACCGCCGCCCACACGGGCACGGTCACGGCCTACTTTTTTGCGACCAGCGCGGGCTACACCAGCCAGATCGGCTTGTTGGTGAACGGCGTCTCCACTGGCATCCTGGGGCTGACCAACCATGCCTCCAGCTACGGCGACAGCCTGGTGTTGGGCAACGTCAATGCGGGCGACACCCTGGTGTTCCGGCTTTACGTCCAGAACACGAAAACGTCGTGGTACTCGAACCCGGCGCTGAACTCCGACGGAAAGAACCACGTCTACTCCACCGCTTTCGCCGGTAAGGGCAGCATCCCGGCCGGCACATACATCGCCTTTGAGGACCTGCCGAACCTGGGCGACGTGGACTACAACGATCATCAGTTTGTCTTCACCAACACCGCCATCCCGGGCATCACCTCGGTGGCAACGCCGGAGCCGGCTTCCCTGGCGCTGATCGGCGCTGGTCTGGTGGGGTTGGGTTTGGTCCGGCGCCGCGCACAGCGCTAAGCCAGTCGGGCCCACGCTGGTATCGCCACCTGCCGCCCACTTGAGAACCGGCCCGGGGAGCCTCCTACCTCCGGGCCGGTTCTTCGTTTTTCTAGACTGGCCCTCTAGCGGAACGAGCGCAGCGACTGCCAGTTCACCGCCTGGCCGGATGGCTGGCCCGCTTCAATCCGCGCATACAGTTGCGCCACTTCCTGCGCGCGCTTCTTGTTGCCGGTCTGCAGCAGCAGTTGCCCATAGAGCTTCAACGACGGAGCCAGACTGGGGTGCTGATGGCCCACCACCTGTTGCTTCAGTGCCAGTGACCGTTCGACCAGCGACAAAGCTTCCCTCCAACGCTGCCCCGCCGTCGTCACTACCGCCAAATTGAACAGCAGTTCAGCATTCTGGAAATGCGCCGGGCCCAAAAACCGTTCCCGCTGGGCCAGGGCCTGACGGAACAGCGGCTCGGCTTCAGCGAACCGGTCTTGATCCACCAACAAGGTGGCGTAGTTGTTGAGATAGCCCGAAAAGCGGGCCTGCGAGTCAATCCCGGCCGCCTGGGCGCAGCGGATCGCCTCGCGGTAGTAGCGGCCCGCGTCGTCGAACTTCTTCTCGACGCGGTAAAGATCAGCCAGGGAAAGCAGCAGCCCGGCATAGTCCGGGTGCGATTTCCCCAAGCCCTCGCGGACCAGCACCGCCGCCCGCAGCGCCAGTTTCTCGGCCTCCGGAAACCGCTTGCGGCCGGCCAGCAACTCCGCCAACTCCACCATCGTAGGTGCCAACTGCGGATGGCCGTCCGGCAAGTTCTGCTGCTGGATACGCAGGACATCCCGTAGCAGCCGTTCCGCCAGATTGGTATCCCCCCGGAGCCGTGCGATATGCGCCTGTTGGAAAAGCACCCGCCCCATGGCCGGGCTGTCCGGTCCGCGAAATGTGATCAGGATCTCCTTCGCCGCGGCCGCGGACTGATCGGCTTCATCCAGCAGACCCAACGCCAGTTGCGTCTGGGCCCGACCCAGCAGCACGTAGGCCAGCGGCAGGCTCAGCAGTTTGGCGCGCCCACCTGCTTCGCGCGTGACTGCCTCGTCCAGCACCTTCAATGATTCGGTCAACCGCCCCACGCCGCGCAGTGCGTTGCCGTACATCGTCACTGCCTCCACCGTGGCCACACCGGTTGACACCGCCTGTTCGGACCACCGCAGCGCCGTCGCATCGTCTCCACGTGCGTGGTACAGTTCCGCCAGATTCGTGGAAGCCTTGGCGGCATCAACCAACTGGCCCCGTTGCCGCCAGATCCGGTGGGCCGTCTGGTAATCGGTGAGTGCCTCACCATACTGGCCCGCCCGGTAACGTACCGCCCCGCGGTTGTTCGTCGCCAGGGCCAGCAAGTGGCTTTCGCCCGTCCACGTCCCGGCCTTGCGGATCGCCTCACCATAAACGCTTTCCGCCTCGGGAAACATCTGGTCCGATTGCAAACGATTGCCTTCGGTAATCAAACGGTCCACCGAATGCAGTTGGGCCAGAATCGAGATGACAGCACAGATCATGGTTCATACTCGGCTGAAGTTGCTCTGGCTGGAACCAGATTGGGGCCAGCGGCAGGTGGCGCGGGGCCGGACACGCCCGCCCGGGTCAGCGCCGATGGGCGGCCGTCCGGGCCCGGCGATATAATGAAAGGTGATCATGTCGTCCCTACGTCGGTTCTTCCGGTTCTCCGCCCATTTGCAGCTTCTCCCCGCGCTTGAAAGCGGGGAGGAGACGCTGGTGGGCGGGCAAGCCGTCATGGAAGGCGTGATGATGCGCGCGCCGCATAGCTATTCGGTAGCGGTGCGCAAAGCCTCAGGCGAGATTGTGTCGGAGACGGCGCCGCTGGGTAAGGTGAGCGAGAAATACCCCATCTTCAAGTACCCGCTCCTGCGGGGCATCGGGACCCTGGGTCAGGCGATGTGGCTGGGTGTCCGGGCGCTGAAGTTTTCGGCCAACGTGGCCATGGAAGAAGAGCAGGCCGCAGCCACCGCCAAAGGCGAAACCGGCGGCAAATCAGCCAAGAAGGAATCCTTCTCCGACTGGGCGATGATCCTGAACCTGGTGTTCAGCCTGGGATTCTTCATCTTTCTTTATAAGTTCGTGCCGCTGTTTCTGACGCGTCAGGCAGAGCAGATTTTCCCGATCATCCATAACCGGATTCTCTTCAACCTGGTGGATGGCATCATCCGGTTGTCGATCTTTCTGAGTTTCCTGTGGGTGATCTCGCGCTTCAAAGATATCCACCGCGTGTTTCAGTATCACGGGGCGGAACACAAAGTGGTCTTCAACTTCGAGTCCGGCCGCCCGGTGACCGTGGAGAATGCGCAAAGCTTCGTCACCTGGCACCCCCGCTGCGGCACCAGCTTCCTGATTGTGGTGATGATCATCTCCATGCTGGTCTACATGCTGCTGCCGTTTGACGGCTTCCTCGAGAAGTTCCTGTCGCGCATCGTGCTGCTGCCCGTGATCGCCGGGGTCAGCTATGAAGTGATCCGCTTTGCCGCCAAGCACCCCGGTTCCTTGATGACGCTGATGACGGCCCCGGGCTTGTGGCTGCAACGCATCACCACCCAGACGCCGGACGACCAGCAGGCGGAGATCGCCATTGTGGCTCTCCAGCACGCCATGGAGCTGGAAAAACAGCAGGGCGGAGAACTGGTCATCGCCTAACTGCGCTGCCCGTAGCTTGATAGCCAGCGCCGCCCCCCGGCGGTCCAGATGATCCTTAGAAACTAAATCGAATGCAATACGCTGACAAATTAGAAGCTCTCGAAACGAAGTTCAAAGAGCTTCAAGCGCAGATGGCCGACCCGGAGATCATCTCCGACCCGGAAAAGTACCGCAAGACGGCCAAGAGCGTCTCCGAACTGGAAGAAGTAGTCACCGACTTTCAGGACTGGAAGTCCGCCACCCGCAACCATGCGGAAGCCAAGCAGATGCTCACTGAATCCGACCCGGACATGCGGGCCATGGCCGAAGAGGAAGTGGCCCGCCTGGAACCGGAGATCACGCGCCTGGAAGAGCGGCTGAAGCTCCACCTGCTGCCCAAGGACCCCAACGACTCCAAAGACATCGTGCTCGAAATTCGCGCCGGAGCCGGTGGCGACGAGGCCAGCCTCTTTGCGGCGGAAGTGTTCCGCATGTACACCCGCTATGCGGAAACACAGAACTGGAAGGTGGAAATCACCTCCATCAGCGAATCGGAAGCCGGCGGCTGTAAGGATGTACAGGCGCTGATTTCCGGCAAAAAGGTCTATTCCAAGCTGAAGTACGAATCCGGCGTCCACCGCGTGCAGCGCGTACCGGCGACGGAAACGCAGGGGCGCATCCATACTTCCACCATCACAGTGGCGGTCTTGCCGGAAGCCGACGAAGTGGAAGTCAAAATCGAAGCCAAGGACATCCGCGTCGACACCTTCTGCTCCTCCGGCCCCGGCGGCCAAAGCGTCAACACCACCTATTCCGCCGTCCGCATCACCCACATCCCCACCAATACCGTGGTCAGCTGCCAGGACGAAAAGTCGCAGATCAAGAACCGCGAAAAAGCCCTCCGCGTGCTCCGCAGCCGCCTGTATGAAGTGGAGATGGAGAAACAAATGTCGGAGCTCGGTGCCCAGCGCAAAAGCATGGTCGGCACCGGCGACCGCAGCGAAAAAGTCCGCACCTACAACTTCAAAGAAAACCGCGTGTCGGACCACCGCATCGGCCTGACGCTCTATCAGTTGGCCCAGATCATGGAAGGCGGCATTGAGCCGCTAGTGGATGGCCTGACTGCCTTCTACAACGCCGAGAAGCTGAAAGATCTGGCCGGAAACTAGGCCAATCTTCCATCCGGATCGGCACTCAGCGTAGCCCCATGCGTCAGCTTGGGGCTTCTTCGGGAGCATGAAAAAGCCCCATGCGTGACGCATGGGGCTGAGCGCAAGACCGTGCGGTCCGAGCGCTAGTTGCCCATCCTGATCGGGACCTTCACCAACAGGGGCTCACCTGGCTTCGACCGGACCCGGTACATCGTCTGCGGCAGCGGATCATCGCGAGTCAGCAGCTTCGTGCGGTCACCGCCGGAGGCTTTCTCCTCGCTGGTCAACGTTTTGCCGGAGCCATCTTCCATCTCCAGATGCTCCACCTGCAAACCGTACTTGGCTTCCCAATCCGCCAGCAGTTGATCGTCAATCAGGGCCGGCTTGCGGCTGTGGACGTTGATGTTCTTCAGCGGCTCCGGCGTCACCAGCACCACCAGCACCTCGCCCACGTGATCCGGGCGGCTCTTCACCAGCTTGAAGCTGTTGATCCGGTCGCGGCGGTCGGGGATCTCAATCTGCCGGCCCGAAGCGACTTTGTTGTCATCCGGGGGCGTCTGGAAATTCGGGTAGATCAGGTTGGCCGGACCCATTTGTCCACCCGCGAACTGTTCCCGGTCAATCACATAAAGATGGCCCGCACGCGGCACTTCAATCGAAAGCCGCACGCGCTCGCCCGGCTTCAAGGGGGAACCCGCTTCAATGCGCTCCGGCACCTGTTCGACTTCCGCACCCGCTTCTTCATCCAGGATCAGCAGGCGGGTGTTCGGGTCATCCTGCGGCAACGGGCGGCGCAAACGCCAGAACGTAATGCCGACAATCGTGTCATCCGACGACCGCGGCGGGGACAGCGCGGGCGTCAACTGGTCCTTCACCGGCCGGTAACTCACCGGGCGAATGGGGGCACCGCTACCCGCAGGGCGGCGCTGGCGGAAGGCCGAATCCCACAGTTCGCGCGTACCGTCCTGTTGGGCCGCTAGCGTCATCGCCGACACTACCGCTGCTGCCATTGCTGTAAGCTGGGCCGCTTTCATCTCACTCAATTATGCGCAGGAGTGAGGCCCAAAGACATCAGCGATACCCGCAAACGAGTGTTTGACTCACCCACCATGCGCCCCTTCCCACCTCATTGGTGCTTCAACGGAATCACCCAAACCAGGCGGTTGCCACCCGTGCTGACCACGGTCCGGCCTGCGCCCACGGCCTTTTGGGCATTGGCAATCAACAGATACTTGACGGCGGCGGGAGGTGCGACGGCGGCGGTATTCCGGCGCGGCAAAGCGGCCAGGTCGTCCAGCGGCAGCTTGCTCCAAACCAGCCACAGCCGCTCCTCGCCGCGATCGCGCGGATCAAACCAGATGTCCCCGCTGGCGGGTAGCCGGACGGTTCCGGCACCTTGCAGGGGGTGCCCTTCTTGCGGATAGAGCAGTTTCATCCGGCCATCCGCCGTTTCGTTGACGGCGTAAAAGTAGCCATGTCCCACCAGTTCCACCTGGAGCACAATGCCATCTTCATCCGCGAAAACCACCTGCTCCGCCAACTGATACGGCTGACCAAACGGCTGACCGTTCCGGTAACGCTGCACCTGCAAGGAATAAGCCAGCGTCCGGGCGGAATCCGCTGGACGGGGCGTGTCCACCGGCTTCAGCAGCGGCCAGAAAGTCCAACTCAAGCCCGCCAAAACCAGGCCCACTGCCGCCACCAGCAGCCAGCGCACTCGGGCTCCGGCTGGCGGGCCGGAAACCTGAGCAGTGGGTGGCGCGGGCGTGATGACGGGCATCACCGCGGTTGCCTCCCGCAAGGGTGAGGGTGACTCCAGCGCTTGGGCCAGGGCGTCGGAGAACTCCCGAATCGTAGGCCATCGATCCGAAGGTTGAAAGGCCAGTGCCCGCAACAGCACTTCCTGCGCCGCTAGTGACACCGACGGTCGCAGCTCTGCGATCTTGGGCCACGTGCCTTCGCGCTGCATCAGCATCAGCTCAAACATCGGCTTACCTTGCGAGGGCGGGGCACCGGCCAGCATCTCAAAAGCAATGATGCCCAGCGAATAGAGGTCGCTGGCCGCCACCGGCTGCCCATCAAACTGCTCCGGAGCCATGTACGTGAAGGTGCCCGCCACCTTAGTCTTCGCCGGAGCCGGGTCCAGCGTCGTCTGGATGCTGGCAATGCCGAAATCAATCAGCGTGATCTCCTCATCGCGCGTGCCGGGGGCGCGCACCATGATGTTTTCGGGCTTCAGGTCGCGATGGATGATCCCCTGGGCATGGGCCGCCGCCAGTGCCTGCCCGCACAGCCGGATCAGGCGGGCCACCCGTTCCAGCGGCAATCCGCCCAACTTGATCACCTGCCGCAGCGTGACACCGTCAATCCACTGCATCACCAGAAACGGCGTGCCCTCGGGCAGCGTTCCGGCATCGTAGACCTGGACTATGCCCGGATGGTTCAACCGGGACAGCGCCTCAATTTCCTGGCTGAACTTGCGTTGGAACCATTCATCGGCCGCCGCCTTGTCCAGCAGGATCTTGACCACCACGAACCGCTGGTTCAGTTGTTCATCAGCGGCCAGATAGATGGTGCCGAAGCCCCCCACGCTGATCACTTCCAGCAGGCGGTAACGGCCCGAAAGTGTGCTGCCCAGCCGCGGGTCAGGCGGCGCTGGCGGACGCGGTGCTTCCGCGTCTGCCGGAGAATCTGGACTAGGGGGCGGAGGCAACATTGGTATAGAGGAACTTGCCGCCACTGGCCTTGACCAGATGCAGCGCTTCGCGGCCCGCCAGCCTTTCTAAACGCGGAACCTCCGGCTTCTCCACCAGGACCTAGTAACGCTTTGGCTCCCGCCACATCCGGCCAAACCCGGCATCATCGATAAACACTTGCGGCGCGCCCGGTGCATTGCTGCCGTACTCCAGGTTGGTTCTGCGGCCATTCAGCAGCCACGCCCGCTCCGGTTGGGCGTAAAAGAAGACTGAGGAGAACGTGTAGTACTGGTTATCGACAATCAGCTCACCCGGTGGGGCTTGGGCCAACGCCTGGGCCAGTTCGCGCGAACCCAGGTATGGATCAAACGCCACCAGCGCCAGCCGCGCCGCGTGTAGAAACAGCACCATCGCCACGGTCACCATCGCTGCCGGAAAGCGAAACATCGCCACCGCTCCGGTCAGCGCCGCCACCAGTGCCGCCATCAGCGGCAGCTTCAGGTAGGCAAAGCTGGAAACGGTCAGATCGCCCATGTGGCCCAGTGACAGGGTGTAGGCGTCGGGGTTCTGGGTCAGCGCGGCCGCGATATCGCCCGGCGCGGCCATGTTCCACACCTGGCTCAAGATAAAGGCGATGGCCAGCGCCGCCATTGCAAACACCCCACCCGCCACCCGCAGCCCCACCATGGCCCCCCGAGCCAGCGCCGCGCCGATCAGTAGCGCAAAGGCCGGATAGGCGGGCATCGAGTAGTACTCCTGAGTGGTCGAAAAAGTGAAGAACACCAGAATAAAGCCCAGCCAGCAAAACGCCATCACGGTCGTTCGCCGAGCCCGCTCCTCAGCCCCATGCGTCAGCTTGGGGCTTGCTGCTCCATCGGAATCGGACTGTTCTAATGGGTCCGCTTGCTCGCGCGCGCGGCTCGGTAGCGGCTGCTGGTTACCGAGCCGCGACCGCGAGGGAGCGGTCCTTACCCCCGGCCACCGCACCCCAACCAGCGCCCCGCTCCAAGGGAAAAACCACAGCAGGTGAAACGCCCAGAACAGCGCGCGCGGCACCGTGTTGTAGTCGCGCGGGTAGCGCATGTTCAGGAACCGGAAGACATGCTCGTTGAAGAAGTAGAACCAGAAGAAGCCGTGGTACTCGCCGCCCACTGAGCGCATGGTGAAGTCCCACAACGGCGGGTTCCGCAGCGCCGCCAGCACATGCCACGGGGCCGCGATCAGCAGAACAATAGCGAGCCCGGAAAACGGCTTCAATCTCTTCCAGTGCCGCCATTCGCCCGTAATACCCAAATAGATCACCAGCGCCGCCAGCGGGAACACCGCTGCAATCAATGCCTTCAGCAGCAGCCCCACGCCAATCCCCGCCGCGGCCAAGTAAGCCCACTT
>JBIKMK010000645.1:0-3028 GCA_044359315.1 Bryobacteraceae bacterium
ATCGGTGGCCGACCAATTGACGAACGCTTCTTCGCCATCGTAGAAGACAATCCACAGATCCTTCTTGCGCGGCAGTTTGGCTGAGACGCGCGCGAGTTCCAGCAACAGCCCGGTGGAGGAGCCGGCGTCGTTCGCGCCAACAAACCGCATGTTGGGCGAAGGCTTGGTGTCGTAGTGCCCGGAGACCACCAGCGCGCGGGCGGCAGGTCCGGAGCCCTTCAGGCGGCACAGGATGTTCTTCATCGCCACGGGGCCAGTGGGCGTCTGCGCCGGGAAATTGCCTTCGGTCACCTCGCAGCCAAACGACTTCAGCTTGGCGATGATCCAGGCTTGCGTCTTCTGGAGCGCGGGGGAGCCCGGTGGCCGAGGCCCGAATTCCACCGCCTGCCGGGTGAACTCAAAGGCGGAGGCACCGCTCACCTGGGCCAGCACGGGAAGAGCCAGCACGGCTAGCAATAAGACTGAAATCATCAACTACTATCATAGAGAACTGGCCCCCAGGGCCTTGCTGACCGAATGAGCTTCACGATCATCATCACCGTCATCGCGCAACTGGCACAGCCAAGGCCGAACGCTCCGTCGGCGGCACCGGTCCGTACCTCGATCACCGTCACGGCGGACCGCACGGCCCCGGTGGAAACCACCGAAGCGCCCCAGGTGGCCTTTGTTCATGAACAGACGCCCACCAGTCAGCGCCCCTTAACCACCATCGGCGACCTGCTGCAGGGCGACCCGGGCATTCATCTGCAGGCCACTACCCCGGCCCAATCCTCACCGTTTCTGCGCGGGTTGACCGGCTATCAGGTTTTGAACCTAGTGGATGGCGTTAGGTTCAACAACTCCACCTTCCGTAGTGGCCCCAACCAATATCTGGCTTTGATTGAACCTTCGCAGGCCCGAGCCATTGAAGCGGTGCTGGGACCGGCGGCGGCCGAATACGGCAGTGATGCCTTGGGCGGTGTGATCCAGGTGTTGACGCCTTCGGCTCGCTTTGCCGATCAACGCGAGATCCATGGGAGTGTCAACTTTCTGGGCTCTTCGGCGGACCTTTCCGCCCGCGGCTATGCGGACGTGCAACTGCTGACACGTCGCTTTTCCTGGCTGGTGAGCGGGTCCGGCTTTCGGGCTCAGGACTTGCGCGCGGGTGGCGGCACGGACTCGCGGCAAGCGCTGCGCCGGTTCTTTGGGCTGAACGATTCGCAGATTCAGGCTTTAACGGGTGAGCGGCAGCAGGATACGGGCTTTTCGCAAGGCGGCGCGAACACCAAGCTGGCCTTCCGGCCCAGCGACCGGTCGACGGTGACGGCCTGGTATCAGCACTCCTCGCAAGCCGGCGTCAAGAACTACAAGGATCTGTGGGGCGGCTTAGGTCGGCTGCAATCGGCGGTGGTGCCACAGACGGTGGACCTGCTCTACCTGCGCGGGGAGCGGACACAGCTGGGTTGGCTGGATTCAATCTCTGCGACGTTTTCGCTGAACCGGCAACGGGACGGCTCTGTCCGGCAGGGCCTGCGGGTCACCGATTCGGTGACCACCGACGACACCACGGTCAGCGCGTATGGATACACCGGCCAGGGCCGGGCGCGGCTGGGCCGGGCGCAGTCTCTGGCATTTGGCGGCGAGTTTTACGATGAACGGCTGGCGGCGCGGCGAGTGGTGAACGTCACCGCACAACGGCCGCTGTTTCCGGATGGCTCGCGCTACCGGACTTTGGGTTTGTTTGCGCAGGATTCGGCGGAGCTGTTCTCGCGGCGGCTGCGGCTGGCCGGAGGAGTCCGGTATACGCGAGCTTCCTACGTCACACAGGCCGACCGTTTTGGCGTCGCCGCTTCGGATGAACGCTTTGGCGACGTCACCTATAACTTCAGCGCGTTGTGGCGCGTAGCGGGTGGCCTGGGCTTGCACGTGTTGTCGAGCCGCGGCTTTCGCGCCCCCAATGCCAACGACTTGGGCGTGGTGGGCCTCAACGATCTGGGCTACGAAGTGCCGGCCGGTGCCGCGGTTGGCGCGGGCGCGCTGCTGTCCGCGTCATCGGGTGAAGGGGCGGTCTCGTCGGGCCGCGCGGTGGTGGGCTTGAAGCCCGAATCACTGCGCAACTATGAGGCGGGGGTGCGGTGGCAGAGCAACAAGCTCTATACCCGGGTGCAGGGTTTCTGGGCGGACCTGCGGGACCCCATTGTCCGGCGTACGCTGCTGTTCCCCACGGCGGCGGTGCCCACCACGCTGGCGGGACAGGCGGTCACGCGGATTACGCCGACCCCGGCTCAAGCGGCGCAGGGAGTTGTCACAGTGGCCACAGCGATTGACCCGCGCGCGGTAAAGTCGTTCGTCAACGACGGCCAGTCCCGTTACTACGGTGTGGAAGCTCTGGCGACCTGGCGGCCCAACGGTGCCTGGTTGGCCGATTTTGGCTATTCGTTTCTGGTGGGGCGGGACGTGAACCCTAATCGCAACATCCGCCGGTTGCCGCCGCAGTCCGGGTCAGCGCGGTTGCGGTATCAGACCCGTTGGCGCGGCTTGTGGGTGGAATCGGCCGTGATTGCCGCGGGCGCGCAGGACCGGCTGTCCGGTGGAGATGTGGATGACGAACGCATTGGTGCCTCCCGGCGGCGGCAGGACATTGCAGATTTCTTTAACGGCGGGCGGAATGCACCTTTTGTGCAGGGTGGACGGTTTACGCCGACCGGTGAAACTCTGCTGCAGATTCAGGACCGGGTGCTGCCAGGACGGGACAATACGACGCGGGTGCCTCTGTATCCGTCAACGGCGGGTTGGGTGACCGTGGATGTGCGGGCGGGGATCCCCATCACGGACCGGTTCGTGGTTTCGGGAGGCCTGATGAATGTGGCTGACAAAAACTACCGCGTCCACGGGTCAGGCGCGGACGCGGCAGGTAGGAACTTATTTGTTGGACTGCGCTACCAGTGGTAGCAACGGGGACTGAAGGCCGCTACATCGCTT
Source organism: Bryobacteraceae bacterium (assembly GCA_044359315.1). GTDB lineage: Bacteria > Acidobacteriota > Terriglobia > Bryobacterales > Bryobacteraceae > JAPKYZ01. Next base: position 2,962 of record JBIKMK010000645.1, read on the forward strand.
CCGGGAAGGGCAGATTGGCCTTCGCGAGAGACTTGCCGAGGATGTCGATGGCTTCCGGATCCTTGGC
>JBIKMK010000079.1:0-10781 GCA_044359315.1 Bryobacteraceae bacterium
CAGGATGCGGACATCGACCGGCAGCAGGGAGCGCAGATAGGCATGCGCGGCTTGCGCCATCTCGGGCGTGGCCACTTTGCCGGTGCCAATGGCCCAGACGGGTTCATAGGCGATCACGATCTTGGCGAGGTCATCGCCCAAGGGCAGAATGCCGCCATCAAACTGGGTCTTCAATACGGTCTCGGTTTGGCCTGCTTCACGCTCCGCCAAGGTTTCGCCGACACAGACGATGGGCTTCAAACCGGCGGCTAGAGCAGCCTTCGTGCGGTCGAGCACGGTGGCATCGGTTTCACCAAAGAACTGGCGGCGTTCGCTGTGGCCGATGATCACCCACTTGGCGCCAGAGGCCAGCAGCATGGGGCCGGAGATTTCGCCGGTGAACGCGCCTTCGTTCTTCCAGTAGAGGTTCTGGCCGCCGATCTCAACGTTCGACCCAGCCGTGGCTTCCACGGCCGCGGCGATGTCGATGAAGGGCGGGCAGATCACCACGTCGTGAGCGGAGGAGGCCACCAGGGGCACGAAAACGGAGAAGAACTCCTTGGTTTCGGCCGGGGTCTTGTACATCTTCCAGTTGCCAGCAAGCAGGGGTTTGCGCATGAACTTTCTAGTTTAGCGAGACACCCAGTACCTTCGCTAACCGGCCGGCGATGGAGAGCATGTCGATCTCCGGCGTTTTGCCCGCTCTAATGCCGGGGCCGCGGAGGATGAAGGTGCTGCGATAGTCCGCCCGGGCCGGCCATTGGCCATGGTTGCCCTTCTCGTGCGGGGGCAGCGTGATGGCGGTATTGGCAAGGTCGCGCGTGAACTGCGCATGCTCCACCGGCTCATAGGCGGTGACGGCGTTGGTGATGAACGGCACAAAGCGGTTGAGCTCCGCGCGCGGAATCTCGCGGCCGATGGCGAACTCAGGAGCTGCATTCTTCAATCGCGCAGCCTCCTCCGGTGTGCGAGCAATCACCACACCGCTCAGCGATTGCACGTTCAGCGAGGCGACGTTGATCATGCGGTCAATGCGTTCAAAGCCATGGTCCGCAGTGAGGCAGATGGTGGCGGACTTGGGCGCGGCGGCGACGATCTGGCCAATGTAAGTATCGGTGCGTTCGAGCTCCGCCAGCGATTCCTTGGTGAAGGGGCCATGGTCATGCGCCACGGCGTCGTGATCGACAAAGTGCAACAGGATCAGCTTGGCGTCGGTCTTTTTCAGCATGTAGACGGTGGCGATGGCGCGCGTGCGGTCGTCCATCCACTCCTGCTGGAAGGACTTGTCGAACGCGGTGATCTTGTCCACCAGGCCGGGCGTGCCTTTGGCGGCGATACTGGCCAGATCCATCCAACCGCCCTGGCGCTTGGCGAACGCCTCCGGCAGGTTGTAGCTGATGCCGGCATCAACGGTCACCGGCCAGGTGATGGCCGCGGTCTTCATGCCAGCCTTTTCGGCCGCCTGCCAGAGCGTAGGCGCCTTGAGCAGGGAGACGGACCAGTAGTAGTCACCGCCTTCCTCACGAGGCCGCCGGTTGCCGCGAATGCCATGCTCATCGGGGCGCTTGCCGGTGATGAGCGAGGTGTGCGAAGGCCAGGTGACGGTGGAGAGCACGCCCACGACACCGGACGCCATTTCGCCTTCCTTCATCAGGCGGCGCATGTGGGGGACTTTCAGGCCCAGCTTGTCGGCATCGCGGAGGTAGCGGTGGTCCAGGCCATCGACGGAGATGACGACCAGGGGTGTCTGGGCCGAGGCCAGCAGAGGGAGTAGAAGGAAGAGTTTGCGCACGTGATTAATATCGCTGATCACTGGTCATCCATGGATGACAATCTACTTACACCGTCCGCGGTTTGAGCTTGTGCGCTTTTGGTGGACGCTACAATCATGGGATGGAAATCGACGACTACAAGATCGTGCTCTACCGCAACCCACCCGGTGGATGGGTTGCTGAGATTCCGGCGATTCCCAGTTGCTACGCGCTGATGGACACGCGGGAAGAGGCATTGGCGGAACTCAACAACGTGTTCGCTATGTGCGTTGAGCACTTCGCTGAGCGCGGCGAAGCGCTTCCCGTCGAACAGTCTGAACCGCTCAATGCCTAGTGGCCGCGCAGCTGACTTCCGGCGAATCGCGAAGGCGCTTGGATTTGATCGCCGCAGGCAGCGTGGCTCCCATGAGCATTGGGAACATCCAGATGGCCGATTCGTCACAATTCCGGTCCATGGCGACACAGAGATCGGCGGCGGCCTGTTCTTTTCAATTCTGAAGCAGCTCAATATCAGCCTCAAGCAGTTCCAGCAACTGCGCTAAGGAAACTCTCCCCCGCCTTCAACTTCACGCCAAAGTTTTCCGCTACGGTTTGCCCGATGTCGGCCAGCGAGCCGCGGGTTCCAAGGTCGACGCAGTGGCCTCCGTGGACGAGCAGCGGGACGTATTCGCGGGAGTGGTCGGTGGAGGCGGTTGTTGGGTCGCAGCCGTGGTCGGCGGTGAAGATGATCAGGTCTCCTTCGCGGCGCTGGGCTAGCAGTTCGGGCACCCAACGGTCGGCTTCTTCGAGGGCGCTGGCGTAGCCTTCCACGTTGTTGCGGTGGCCGTAGAGAGCGTCGAAGTCGACCAGGTTGGTGAAGATCAGGCCGCGGTCGACTTCCTTCATGGCGGTCAGCGTTTTGGCCATGCCGTCGGCGTTGGACTTGGTTTTGTCGTGGGGGCCGATGCCCCGCCCCAGGAAGATGTCGAAGATCTTGCCGACGCTGTAGACGGTGACCCCGGCGGCATCCAGTTGGTCCAGCAGCATGCCCTTGGGCGGCGGCACGGCGTAGTCGCGGCGGTTGGTGGTGCGGGTGTAGGCGCCGGAGGGGCCAGTGAAGGGGCGCGCGATCACCCGGCCCACTTCCCAGGGGCCGCGCAGCAGGTCACGGGCTTTCTCGCAGATCTGGTAGAGCTCCCAGAGCGGGATGACGTCTTCATGCGCGGCGATCTGGAAGACGCTGTCGGCGGAGGTGTAGACGATGGGGGAGCCGGTGCGGACGTGCTCGTCACCCAGCTCCGCCATGATCTCGGTGCCGGAGGCGGCTTTGTTGCCGATCGAAGAACGGTGGATGCGGTCTTCAAACTGGCGCATCAACTCCGGCGGGAAGCCGTGCGGGAAAAGAGGAAAGGGCTCATCGAGAATGACGCCCACCATCTCCCAGTGGCCTGTTGTCGTGTCCTTGCCCGGGGACTTCAATGCACAGCGACCATAGGAAGCAGTGGGTGCGGTGGCCGGGGGAATGCCCGTCAACGGCTTGATATTGCCTAAGCCGAGCGCCGCGAAGTTGGGGAGCGAGAGCGGACGCTGGCGGGCGATGTTGCCGAGCGTGTCGGAGCCTTCCGGGTCGCCATAGGCCTGCCAGTCGGGCATCGCACCGATGCCGACCGAATCGAGCACAATCCAAATCACGCGATTCATCTATCTCCAGCTTCCTACAAGCGAGGCCGGAGCGAAGGAACATCGCGGCAGCTAAGGCCGTCGGGCGCGGCGGAGGCGGCGTTCTTGTTGGAGGACTTCGCGCTCATTCAAGCCGAAGGCGTGGCCGACTTCATGGAACACCGTTTCCGCTACCAGTTGCGCCAAATGAGCGGTGTTGCGGGCGAGGCGCTGGTGGGGGCCTTGGTAGATGGTGATCCGGTCTGGCAGGCCGAAGGGCTGGCCGCCTTCGTAGATGCCCAGGAGATCGGCTTGGGGCGGCTCCTGCTCGACAACGATCACGATGTTTCGCAGACGGCGGCGGAAGCGTAGGGGCAGGGCGGCGACGGCTTGTTCGGCGAGGGCGTCAAAGGCTTGAGGGGACATGCGGAGGTGCACCCTAGGGCGTCGGGGAAAGAGATCCGTGCCGCGACCAGCAGGAGCGGGCCATTCCGGCCCCCACCGCCGCCGATAAATCCGGCAAACGCTTCCGCCCGGTGGCGCTGGACTTGGCTGGCTGGGTTTCTGGGCAGCGTTTCGATTTTGGAAGAGCCCGCTCCTGCTGGTCGCGGCTCAGAGTGGGATGTAGCTCACATTGGATCACGGGCGCTGCTCCTGATCGGGCTGCTCGAACAGGCGCGCGTTGTTCTGCTGGGACCGGAACAGGTCGGCGATGTAGTGCATCCGCTCGGGGAATGAGGTCCAGGAGGCGGCGGCGGTTTGGGCTAGCGAATCGGGCGTTGGGTCGATCTGAGTGAGCAGGTCCCGCAAGGCGGCATTGTCGAGGGTGCGGAGATGGTCCGGGAAGCCGCCGGACAAGTCTTTCCCCAGCCGGAGCACCGCGCCGGGCACTTCCAGGACCATCATCTTTTCCGTGATGATCTCCCGAACGAGCCGCTGCACTTCGGCCAGTAGGGGGGCGAGTGCCTTTTGCCAACTGCCGCGCATGAACCAATCGACCAGCAGTCGGCGGAACCAGCCGAGCGAGGGCAGGAGTAGGTCGACCAAACGATTGCTGATCTCCAGGCCGTCGAGGGCTGAGCCATCGACGCTCGCTTCAATCTCCGGTTGCAGGCGCGTCTGCTCGTGAAAGCCAATAGCGGCGTTGGCGTAGTACACCAGTTCGCTGCGGGCCTTGCCCGGAGGCGCATGAATGGCCTGATAGAGCAGCGGCAGGGCGAGTGTGAGATAGGCTTGCCCTTCCGGTGGCGGGCCCGGTTTCAGCGTTGCGGCTAGATCCTGCACTTGTTGCGGTGTGGGGTTGGATTCGAGCAGTTGCAGCAGACGCGCAAACTCGGCGCCAATTTCAGAAAAGACTTTGATGTTGCCGCGCGACACAGCGACGCTGGAGCGTTCAAACGGGTCCAGCTTGAGGACGGCCTCCAACAGCAGGTTGGCACCCAACTTCAGTGGACCCTGAACGAGCGCGCGGACCACGGGTGAATCACCCAAACGCCGTTCGAGCAGGCGCAGCAGGTCTTCCTTGCGGATGGTCCGGCCAGCCTGCGCGGAGGCCCAGACGGCAAAGGCGGGCCAGGTGACGTCGTCGCCCAAGTAGTGGCGGAAGCCTTGCGCCAACTGGTAGTAGCCGCGCGTGACTTCGTCGTTGCGGGCCACCAAGTCGGTCATGGCCGCGATGCGGGCGACGTCAGCGGGGGTGGGAGTGGGCGGCATACGTTGCGTTTGAGTATAGGGCAATGAATGGCCTCAGGACTCCACCTGCTTCATCGGCCCGTGGCAGGCGGCTGAATTGCCCATGGTCCGCTTGCTGGCGCGCGCGGCTCGGTAGCATCAGCGCGTTACCGAGCTGCTCGCCGTAAGAAAGCGGTCTCGGTCCGACCAGGGGCCTCAAGACTCCACTTGATAGGGATCTTCCGGCCATTTGTGGCGCGGATACTTGCGCATCAGCTCACGGCGGATGGCGGGGTAGTGACGTTCCCAGAAGCCCGCCAGGTCTTGCGTGATCTGCACCGGGCGCTGATTGGGGGCCAGCAGATGAGCAACCAGGGGACGGCCATTGATCTGCGGCGATTGGCGCATGCCGAAGAAGTCCTGCATGCGGGAGGAGACCCAGGGCGCTTGTCCGCTGGCATACCGGATCTTGGCTTGACGGCCGGAGGGCAATCGGAGATTGAGCGGGGCGGCGTCGTCGAGACCGGGGCGCAGTGGGGCGAGGGAAAGATGCGCGAGGTCGGCAAAGCTGCGTGAGCCCGCGCACAGCTTTCTGAGCGCGCCTTGCATCTCTTCGTCGTCCAGCGGCTTGCCCGCAAACTCGGCGCGGGCCTTGAACTGGGCGAGTTGTTCGGGGTCGATGAAACGTTCGAGGCCCGCTTCCATTGCCTTCTGGGCCAGCAGCTCTGAGGCGTCGGTGGGGGCGGTGCGTTCTTCGATGATGGCCAGGCGTTCGAACTCGAGGCGCTTGACGGCGTCGACGCGTTCGGCCGCGCGGTTCCATTCCAGTTGCTCGCGTTCGGTAATCCGTTCCGGGAACTCATCGAGCAGCCAATCCGGTTCAATTGCCGACCATTCGCGGATCAGCGGCAGGCCGCGTTCGCGGCGCTGTTCGATGTCGACGGCGACGATCCAATCGGTGTGCACGTCACGCGCGACGGCGGAGCCGCCACCGGCCAGCATGAACTCGTCGTGGCGGAGGCGCTTGGCGACGCGGTCCGGGAAGGCGCGCAGGACGGCGCGGGGCAGGTCGATTTCACCGCGGTGGCGGGCGATGTTTTTCAGGCGCTCATCGCCAGCCAGACGCGCCGCAAACGCTGCTCCTTCGCGGCCGGCGTCTTCCACTAGTCGGGCCAGGCGCGGATGCACGGGATAGCGGGTGAGTTTCTCGTCGGCATGCAACAGGTCTAGCAACCGGGCAGCGGCATCGAGGGCTTCGGGCGGTGGTGGGTCCAGCCAAGGGAGCTGGTCCGGCTTCAGCTTCATGGTACGCAGGAACAGCAGCGTGGAGGAGGCTTCGCGGCGCAGAATTTCGGGCTTGTCCTGCGCGGGGCGGCGGGCGAAGTCTTCGGCCGGGTAGAGCCGGATGCAGACGCCCGGAGCGGTGCGGGCGGCTCGGCCGGCGCGCTGGGTGGCGGAGGCTTGGCTGATGCGTTCGACGTTCAGCGAAGGCAGCCCGGTCCAGGGATTGTCGCTGGCCACGCGGGCGGTGCCGAGGTCGATGACGGTGGTGACGCCATCGATGGTGATGGAGCTTTCGGCAACGTTGGTGGAGAAGATGACCTTGGGGCGCGGGCCGGGCGTCACTGCGCGGTCTTGCTCTTCAGGGGTCAGGTCGCCGTGGAGGGGCAGCGCGATACGGCCCTGTTGGCGCAGGAGAGGCTCACAGGAGTTCATGGCATCGCGGATCTCGCGCAGGCCGGGCAGGAAGATCAGGGCGTCACCCGTTGGCGCGCGCCGGAGCGCGGCTTCGAGGGTGCCGGGTTGATAGACGATTTCAAGCGGGAACAGCTTGCCTTCGCTGCGCAGAACGGGGGCGGCCAGATGCGCGGCCAACGCTTCCGTGGCGAGCGTCGCCGACATGACCAGCAAGCGCAGATCGGGCCGCCGGGTGCGCTGCAAGTGGAGCAGCAGGGCCAGGGCCAGATCGCCATCGAGGTGCCGTTCATGGAACTCATCCAGCACCACCGTGCCGACGCCGCGGAGGTCGCGGTCCCGCAGCAGACGGCGGGTGAGCACGCCTTCGGTGAGGAAGCGGATGCGGGTTTCCGGGCCGCCCACTTCTTCAAAGCGGACTTGATAGCCCACGGTGCGGCCGACCGGTTCGCCTAGTTCTTGCGCGACGCGGCGGGCGGCCATGCGGGCGGCGATGCGGCGCGGCTCCAGCACCAGCACTTCACCGGGCAGGGCGAGCAAAGCCGGGGGAACGCGCGTGGTCTTGCCGACGCCGGGCGGCGCTTCCAGCACCAGATTGGGCGTTTTCTGGAGCGAGGCCACGATGGCGGGGACCAGCGGGTCAATGGGGAGTCGGGGCGTCACGTAAACTATAAGAACCATGAAAGCACTCACCCCCCCGCGCCGTCTTCTGTACGGCCCGGGTCCGAGCCAAGTTGCGCCGCGTGTCTATGAGGCCATGGCCAAGCCGATTGTCGGCCACCTAGACGCGTTTTTCTTCGAAGTATGCAGCGAAATCCGAGCTGGTTTGCAGGCCGCCTATGGCACCGCCAACCCGTTCACGCTGGCTATTTCGGCTACCGGGTCGGGCGGCATGGAAACGGCCGTCGCGAATTTTGTCGAGCCCGGTTCCAAGTTCGTGGTTTTTGCCAACGGCTTTTTCTGCGACCGCTTGACCGAGATGGGCAAGCGTCACGGGGCCACCGTGGTCCGCTGCGAGAAGCCTTGGGGCGAGACGTTCACCGACGAAGAAGCTCGCGAGGTGATCCTGCGCGAGAAGCCGAACACGATTGCCTTTGTGCATGCGGAAACTTCAGCGGGTGCGCTGAACAAGGGTTATGCCATCTGCGCGGCTGCGCGGGAAGTGGGCGCGCTGGTGATCGCCGATTGCGTGACTAGCTTGGGTGCGATGCCCATCAACATCGATGAGATGGGCGTGGACGTGGCGTATTCGTGCTCCCAGAAGGGCATGTCCTGCCCCCCTGGTTTGAGCCCGATGACGGTGTCGCCGCGGGCGCTGGAATGGCTGAAGACTCGCCAGACGCCCAAGGATACGTGGTACTTCGACCTTTCGCTGCTGGCCGACTACTTTGAGGGTGCCCGGCGGTACCACCACACCGCGCCGATCACCAGCTTCTATGCGCTGTACGAAGCGTTGCAGGCGATCGAGGAAGAGGGTTTGCAGAACCGCTTTGACCGCCACCATCGCAACCACCTGGCGTTTGTCGCCGGCGTCGAAGCGATGGGCTTGACCATGCACGTGGCCGAGGGTCATCGCCTGTGGACGCTGAACACGCCGCGGGTGCCGGAAGGCATCGATGATCTGAAGGTGCGGCAGCGGCTGATGGCGCAGCACGGCATTGAGATCGCGGGCGGCTTTGGTCCTCTGGCCGGAAAAGTGTTCCGCATTGGCTTGATGGGCGTGCTGTCCACGGAAGCCGATGTGCTGTTCCTGCTGGAAGCGTTCCAGGCGGCACTGGAGGCGGAAGGGTTCGTTTCCAAGGGCAGTGCGGTGGAAGCGGCTCGCGCGGTGTACGCGGAAGCGGCCGTCGCGGCGTAGTTCCGGCAAATAGCCACACAAAAGGAAAGGCCCCGGGGTGAGCTGAGTTGAATCAGCTACTCCGGGGCCTTTTTGTTGCCTTGGGGCGTGCCCTAATGGTCCAGTTCGCGGGCTAAGTGCTGATGTCCGGCATGGCGGGCCCAACCGGCCGGGGTGGCGTGCCAATGCTTATCGGGCATGTCTCGACGCGCGCCGTGCGCCAACAGAAGCCGGGCGGCCTCATCGTGACCGCCGAGTGCGGCGTGGTGCAAGGGCGTGGCGTGAGCATGGAGACCGGCGGGATTGTAGCGGCTGGGGTCCTCGCCGAATTCGAGCAAGAGGCGCAATGTCTCCACTTGGCCCAATTGGGCGGCCAGGGCCAACGCCGCATGGCGGGCCGGACCATCGGCATCGGGCAGCAACTCCGCCGTCCGGGAAGCGTCGCCCAATCCGGCGGCTGCCGCGAGATCGAGGCGCGCTCCTCGGGCGGCCAGCAGACGGGCCGCGTCCATGAAGCCAAACGCGAGCGCGGTACGGAGCGGGCTGACCCAGTTGCCTGCTCCGGCTCCATCGACGGCGGCGCCCCGGTCCAGCAAGAGTTCCGCCAAAGCCAGTTGGACTGGCGGGGACGGGACGGAACTGGAGACGAGCAGACTCAGCGTCGTGCATTGGCCGCCATAGAGATCAGCCAGCGAATCCGGCTCGGCCCCCGCGTCCAGCAGCAGCCGGGCGACCTCGACGGCGTTCTCCGGGCTGCGCTGCCGGTAGTTCTCGACGCCATTGGCCGCGAGGTAGTGCAGCAGGGTGGCGCGATGGACGGGCGGGTCAAAGTGTGTGACGCGGGAGGAACGGGCGTGCACCAGCTGTGGATCTTCGGCCAGTAAGGCTTCAAGTGCCGGCCGATCACCATCGATTACGGCCTCGACGGCGGATTCAAATCGGAAGACGGCTCCCCCGGCGAGGATGGCATCCAAATGCTGGGCGAGCGCGTTCCAGTCATCGAAGCTGTAGTAGCGGGCGATGGCGAGGCGCGTGTCGTCAGAAGTAACTTCGGCGGCTTGGATTTGCTCCGCGGTGAGGGGCTGGGGCAGCCACTTGACTTCGGATTGGAGGAAGCGGGGATGGAGATGGTGCAGGGCCTGGATGGCCCAGGGCTCGCCTTGCTGGTGGCCTTCCAGGAGTTGGTTGGCTTGGTCGAGGTAGGCGGTGAGGGGAGCGCCGAAGTTGAGTGGTTTGGGTGGCATCGGATATCCTCAGGTTGCCACCCCAGTTTACGCTGGTAGAGCTATTGTGCAGCGATCACAAACCGATATCATCGTGTAGATGCAACGGCCATCGCTTGAAGCTCAAGATGCCGCCCGGCGGTTGATCGCTGGGGAGGCAGCCGCATTTGAGGACTTGGTCCGGATCTACAGCTCACGTTTCCGGGACCGCTGGTGGGTGAGCCACTACGGCCTTGAACCGGAAGATTTCGAGCAGGACTTATGGCTCAGTTGCTGGACGCACATCGATCTGCTGCGGCGGCCCCAAGATGTTGACCTGTGGATCCACCAGTCGATGCTGGAGTTGAGGCCCCGTACTACCAGTCCCCAACGCCCCTGTGACCGCCTAACATTCCAACCTTTGAGCAGATCGATTCCCGATCCCCGGGCGCTTCGGGCAATGAGCACCGACTTGATCAGCATGCGGGTCAGCATCCGGAAGGAAATGGTCAAGATTCCTCGCCGGATGACCCAGGTTGTGGAGGCGATGGCCCTGATGGGTTACACCAACAGCGAAATACAGGAACGGACCGCTTATTCGGCAAAGTTCATTAGAAAATTGTTCGTTTGCGGCATGTTAGAGATCAGGAGAGCATGCGTTGGCGGCAATTCTCCCCGCCGGATTGGCTAATCCTCGTTCGCTCTTCCCCGGGAAGCCCTTTGCGGCTGATGCCGCGGCTCCCAGGCCAGATCCGCCGGGCTATTGCGCAGAGATGACAAGTCGATAGTATGTCCAGGTGATGTCCACGCCAAACCCGCTAGCCATCGAAGCCGCCCGTCGGCTGATCTCTGGAGAGACGGGCGCGTTCGAGGAACTGGTCCAGATCTACAGTCCGCGTTTGCGGGAGGGTTGGGCGCGACCGGTCCCGTGCAAGTTGGAGCCGGACGATTTCGCGCAGGAGACATGTCTCCGATGTTTGATGCGTA
>JBIKMK010000646.1:0-3023 GCA_044359315.1 Bryobacteraceae bacterium
TTTCTGGAGGACCGTCATTTCCTTTCGACCCCGGACGATTTCCGGCAACATGCGGAGGGGCGGAAGCAACTGCGGCTGGAGTACTTTTACCGCGAGATGCGCCGCCGCTATCGCATCCTGATGGAGGGCGATCAACCGGAGGGTGGGGCCTGGAACTACGATGCGGACAATCGGGAGCCCTTGCCGGCTGCCGGGCCGGGGAAGATGCCCCCGCCGTTGCACTTCCCGCCAGATGCCACGACACAAGCGGTGATGGCGGCTGTGGAACAGCAGTTGCCGGGAAATCCCGGTTCGCTGGCTTCGTTTGGTTGGCCGGTGACGCGAGAGCAGGCGCTGGAGGTGCTCCAGGACTTTGTCACGCACCGGTTGCCGCTGTTTGGCCGGTATCAGGACGCGATGTGGACGGCGGAGCCATTTCTTTATCACTCGCTGATTTCTTCTTCGCTCAACTTGAAGCTGCTGGACCCTCGGGAGGTGTTGGCCGCGGTGGAGCAGGCCCCCGCACCGTTGGCGGCGCGGGAGGGCTTTATCCGCCAGATCCTGGGCTGGCGGGAGTATGTCCGCGGATTGTATTGGTTGAAGATGCCGCAGTATGCGGAGCTAAACAAGCTGGATGCCCAAGCGGCGCTGCCCGCGTTCTACTGGACGGGCGACACGGAGATGAACTGCTTGCGGGAGGCGATTGGTCAGACGCTGGAACACGGCTACGCGCACCATATCCAGCGGCTGATGGTGACGGGCCTTTACGCGATGTTGCTGGGGGTGGCCCCGCGTGCCATCCATGAGTGGTACCTGGCGGTGTATGTCGATGCGGTGGAGTGGGTGGAACTGCCCAACGTGATCGGCATGTCGCAGTTTGCCGACGGCGGCATCATGGCCTCCAAACCTTACGCGGCCTCGGGCAAGTATATCGACCGGATGTCGAACTACTGCGGCGGATGCCGGTTTGACCCGGCGCAATCCACCGGGCCGCGCGCCTGCCCGTTTACGACGCTCTATTGGGACTTCCTGATGCGGCACGAACAGACGCTACGGCAGGTGCCGCGGATGGAGATGCAGTTGCGCAATCTGGTCCGGCTGAAGCCTGAGCAGAAGAAGGCCATCGCGGAGCAGGCGGCGGACATCAAACGGGCAGGATGTCCAACTACCTCATCATCGGCGCCAGCGGCGGCATCGGCTCCGCTTTGGTCCAACGCTTAACGGCCAAGGGCGATACCGTGCTGGCTTGTGGCCGCACGGAAGAGAAGCTGGCGGGGCTGGGTGTGCCGTACCGCGTGCTGGATGCGACGCAGCCGGAGGCGGTGGCGGAGGCCGCGGGCGCGCTGCAGCCGCTGAATGGCATCGTGAATCTGGCCGGGTCGATCTTGCTGAAGCCCGCTCATCTGCTGACCGAGAATGAGTGGCACCAGACGATCGCCACCAACCTCACCACGGCCTGGGCGACGGTGCGCGCCGGGGCGAAGGCAATGATGGCGACGGGCGGCTCCATTGTGTTGATGTCGACGGCGGCGGCCCGGATCGGCCTGACCAATCATGAAGCGATCTCGGCGGCCAAGGCGGGCGTGGAAGGCTTGGCGCTGGCGGCGGCGGCCACTTATGCGGCGCGGGGGATCCGGGTGAACTGCGTGGCCCCGGGGCTGGTGGACACGCCGCTGGCGGCCCGGATCACCTCGAATGAAGCGGCGCTGAACGCTTCCAAGGCGATGCATGCCCTGGGGCGGATCGGCACGCCAAACGACATTGCATCCGCCATCGCCTGGCTACTTGATCCGGAGCAGAGTTGGGTGACCGGGCAAGTGATCGGGGTAGATGGGGGCTTGGGCCGACTTCGCGCCCGATAGCGGCACGACGCGCTTGCCGGTGGCGGCGTAAAGCTGACCCCCACGAACGGCCCCGCCAGCGGCGAAGGGTGAGAAGGCCGGCAGGCAGCAGAATGTTCTCTTCACCTGGAAGACCGGCACGCGGCGCGAGGCTCCGGCGGCGTCCCGGATGCTGACCACCGGATGCAGGTGGCCCATGATCAGGTAACGGTCTGTCGTGGGCAGCTGGTCACCATGGACGGCCACTAGGCCGGGCGCTTCCCAGGCGGGCAGGGCGATTAACCCGAAGTCGCGCGCGATCGAGCGGTCGTGGTTGCCGCGGACCACGATGAGTTGGCCGGTGATGAGTGCCAGCGCCTGCTCCACCTGGGCCCGCTCCGCCGCAGAAGGCCGGGGAGCGTGATAGATATCGCCCAGCAGCACGACGCGTTCCGGCCGCAAGCTATCCAGCGTCTCGCGCAGCTTGTTGAGCAGGCCGCCATCGTCTAGCGGCCCCAGTTCGCCGCGCCGCCGTTGCGCCCAGGCATAGCCCAGGTGCAGATCGGCGATGAGGACGGTGGCCAGCTCCGGCACCAACAGCGCGCCGCTGGGGTGGGCCCAGAGAGTGAAGGGACTCACGCGGACCACCCTTCGTAGAGTTCCGCCACCAACTCATCGAGCGCTTTGTCGGGGTCCTGCTTGAGCAGCACTTCACGGTTGAACATGGAGAACATGGGCAGCGCGAACGGCGAGGCTTTCTCCAGGTCGATCACTTCCCACGGCTCCCCGTAGATGCGCTCACTTTCGGCGGCTGCCCGTTCGGCATCCAGCTCATCTTCGATCACTTCCCGGACGGCCTCGCGCACCAGCGGGTGGGCCGGCTCATGCTTCAAGAAGGTTTGATAGAGCAGGGAACCGTTCCAGCTGGATTGGCGTTTGCCGGCCGGCCCTTGGGTGGTCCGCCGTTCCAGCAACTGCCCGGTTTCGGCAATGGGACGGAACTTGCGGCCCAGCGTTTCGGTGGCCTCCAGCGCCGCCCGCAGATCCTGCTGCCAGTGGTGGGGGTGGAAGCAATCGCGCAGACGCTGAATGGCGGGAGCCGACTTGGCGCTGAAGCTCAACAGGAGGCCGTGGTCATCAAAGTTTGAGACGACACTGCCAAAACCGGGGCCGAGACGGTGGCCGATCACCCAGGCGAGTGACCGGTTGACGGCCCTTCCGGCG
>JBIKMK010000080.1:0-10765 GCA_044359315.1 Bryobacteraceae bacterium
CACTTGTCCAGTGTGTCAAACGTCTCGTAGCGGCGGCCGCTTAAGCAACCCACGCGCCCGGCCAGCGCGCCCGCTTCCTTGGCCATCCGCATCTGCCGCCGCATCGTCTCGGCGTCGGTGGAAAGCCCCAGCATCGCCTCGTAGTACATCCCCGCCTGCTCACAACGCGCCCGGAACTTGGCCGGCTCCTTGGGCAAGGCCGACTGCACGCCGCCTGCCCCCAGTGCCTGACAGTGATCCAGGAACAGATCCGCGTCGCGCGGCTTCCAGTAGCTCAAGTAGCAGGTGGTAGCCACACCCATCTGGGATTTGGGAGGAGCCGCCAGGGCGGCCGCCGCAGCCGTGGCGGTGAGAGAGAATGCGCGTCGAGTGATCATGAATTTCTGGCCTGCGTGAGAGTCTATCAGGCGCCGTCACCCAAATGGCAGCGATCAGGCCTATTTCGCCCGCCGCCACACAATCGTTGATCGTCCCGTCGGCAGATCGGCTTCGAGGATGAGGCGGTCGGCTTCAAACCGGTAGTAGCGCACCTGGTCAGTGCCGACATAGTTGGGAAACCAGGCACCATCCACGTGATGAATGACCGCCTTCTTCTTCTCATCCACCGTATAGCGCCCAAAGTAGCCCCGGTAGGTGTCCCAGACGCCGGCAATCTCGGTCGGGGTCGCCTGCTGCGTATTGTTGGAGGAAAACTTGGCGAGGCCACGCCGCATCAACTGGGCCGACATGCGCCCTTCCTTGTCATAGGTGATGCGGCCCACCGGGGCTTCGCCGATCGGCCGCAAGATCTTTCCATCCGGCGTCTTGGTCTCGTAAGACACCAGCTCCCAAACGCCAATCAACTGGCGTCGCACATCAGCGGCTTCGGCCATCGCCATTCCCATCAGCATCCACAGGACAAATCGCATCCTTCGATGTTATCTTGAGCGTCGATCACTCCAACCCTTCCCTTGGCGTTGAGTCGGGCTGGCCCCAGCCTAGCCCCATGCGTCAGCTTGGGGCCTTTGTGTGGTTACCGAAAAAGCCCCAAGCTGACGCATGGGGCTAGGCGAATGCGCCCACCGGTTAGCCCTTCAAGATGCTCCGCAACACGCCGTCCCACGGCTTGCGATAGGGCCGCTCGGTCATCGCCTGAGCTTCCTTGTCGCCGATGATCTCCTCTTTGTCCGCATCCCAGCGTAGCTTGCGCCCGGTGCGGAGGCTGATGTTGGCCAAGTGGCAAGCCACGGCGGTCTTGTGGCCTTCCTCGACGTCGGCAATGGGCCGCTGACGGGTCTTGATGCAATCGAGGAAGTTGCGGACATGCAGGTCAAACTGTTCGTTGCTGCTGCCCGGTTCCTTCTTCGCTGCTACCCACTGCTCCGGCTTCACCTCCACGCGATTGACACCGCCGGTGGGCTGGCCGCGGAACTGGGGTACGGCATTCTCCGGCGGAACCTTGTTGTCCGGGTGAACTTCCCAGCCATCGCGCGCAATCGACAAGCTGCCGAACTCGCCAAAGTATTCGCTCTTGCCAATGGCCCGTCCGCGCGAACCTTCCCGGTGGGACCAGACCGCGGTAAAGCCCGGATACTCAAACAGCGCATCCTGCGTATCCGGCGTCTCGCCGTCGTCTTTCAACACGAAGCGGCCCCCGGTGGAGGTCACTGAGGTCGGGCCCTTTACCCCCATCCACCATTGCAAAATGTCGATCTCGTGCGCGGCCAGGTTGGTCATCTGGCCGCCGGAATAATCCCAGAACCAGCGGAAGTGGTACAAGCTCCGATGGGGTGAATACGGCCGCGCCGGGGCCGGCCCCAGCCACATGTCGTAGGCCAGCTCAGTTGGCGCCTTATCCCCGGCCGGTCGCCCGAAGCCCGGGTTAATGTTCCGGAAGCTGCCCATGCGCACCGAATGGACTTTGCCCAGATAGCCATCGTTCAGCAGCTTCTTGCCCGATTGATAATGCCGGCCGCTGCGCTGCTGCGTGCCGCACTGCACCACGCGCTTGGTCCGCCTAGCGACGTCGATCATCCACCGGCCTTCCTTGATGAACAGCGTCATCGGCTTTTCAACGTAAACGTCCTTGCCCGCCGCGCAGGCCATCAGCGTGTGCATGGCATGCCAGTGGTCCGGCGTCGAGACCACCACGGCCTGCAGATCCTTGTCGTCCAGCAGTTTGCGGAAATCAGAATACTGCTTCGTATTCGGTCCGCAAACGCGCGCCCCTTCTTCCATGCGTGGTTGATAGGCGTCGGACATCGCGGCACAATCGACGTCGCGCTGGTTCTTGAAATCGAAGACATGCTGCGCGCCGATCAGGCCGTAGCCGATAAAGCCAACCTGGACCCGATCATTGGCACCCCAGACGCGCGTAGCACCCGCGGCGGTCAAAGCACCCAGAAAGTAGCGGCGAGAAGTGTGGGACATCGCCCCGGAATTCTATCGCCGCCGCACATCCGGACGCAACGGCCTTATTGCACTGCTTCCTGTGTCGAACGTATGCGTAAGTATGCGGACATGAAAGTCCTGTTAAAAGACGGAGTAATCACACCGATGAGGCCATTGTGAGGTGTGTAAAACATGAGCTCGGGTCTTCAGAATAATTCCCCGCCACGGCGCGTGGACCCTTCCGACGTGCGCGCTTGCTTGGCTTCCATCGTGCAGTCGGCGACGCTGGGGGAACACGAGACGTTGCGGCGGCTGATCAGCTTCATGGTGGAACGCGCACTGGCCACACCGGACGCGCCGCTGCGAGAGTACGATATTGGCGTAAAGATCATGCGCCTGGGCGGCGATTGGGACTCGCGCACCAACGCAACGGTCCGCCTGGAAGTTTCCCATCTGCGCAACCGGTTGGCGGAGTATTACCATCGCGAAGGCCTGCGGGACCCGATCCATATCGTTATCCCCAAGGGTGCCTTCAATGCAATATTCGTGCGGGCGGAAAATGCCCCTGCCTCGACTTTCCGCGACGAGAACACCACCAACGCACCCGAGAAAAAGGCGCCCACCAAGTTGATCCTGGTGGCCGCCGGCGTATTGCTGGCCGGCGCGGGCATTTGGTTCGGCTTGAAGTTCATGAATAAGTCGGATAGCCCGGACGAACCCGCCGAAGAGCCTGTGGCCGCCTCCCGTCCCAAGGCGCCGGCGCGGAAACCTTCTTCGGAAAAAGCCCCGCCCGCCACCCCCTTCCAGCAAGCGCGAGCCGCGGCTCGCGATTTCAATGGCACCATCGCGCGGCTGAAAGGCCACGCCGACACGGACCCCAAACGCGTCGAACTCGCCAAGGCTCTCTGGTGGAACGGCGGGCGCAAATCCGCCTCCAAGACCTGGGAACAGGTTCAAGGGGAGCTGTCGCCGTCCATTCTCGCCATGTGGGGCCTGGCCTCCATCGATTCCAAGAAAATCGACCAGGCCCGCGCCAAGCTGGGCTCCGCCTCAGCCCTGGAGCAGGCGCGATTCTACGCCCTGATGACCGAGACGGGTCCCGCACTGGACGCACTGGAGAAAGTGCCCGCCAAAGAACTCACTCCGGAGGTGGTGGCCGACCCCATTTTCACTTCGATTGAGCGGGAGCCCCGCTACATCGCCATCCTACGGAAGGCTCGCTTGATAAACTGACGCTCGAGATGAGCTTCAGCCCTACCAGTCCCGTCAGTCTTCAGAACATCCTTGATTCCGGGGATTCCTCCCTGTTCGCGCCGCGCAGCAAAGCCAAGGGTCCCGACGGCTTTCTGCCCCTCACCGAGGACATGCTGCTCAATCGTCCTTCGGGCGACCTGTTCGGCTGGACCCAGAATGCCGGCATGGGCTGGAACCCGGCCAAGCTGGGCGGACCCGAAGTGGTCCTGCTTTCGACGCACGGCGGCATCCGCGCCGCCGATGGCTCGCCCATTGCTCTGGGCTATCACACCGGACATTGGGAAGTGGGCCTGTTGATGCAGGCGGCGGCGGAAGAGTTGAAGTCCCGCGATGCCGTTCCGTTCGCCGGCTTCTGCACAGACCCTTGTGATGGCCGCACGCAGGGCACTCCGGGGATGTTCGATTCCCTCCCCTACCGCAACGATGCCGCGATCATCTTCCGCCGGCTCATCCGCTCGCTGCCGACGCGCAAGGGCGTGATTGGCGTGGCCACCTGCGACAAAGGTCTGCCCGCGATGATGATGGCCCTGGCCGGTACGCTGAACCTGCCCTGTGTCCTGGTGCCGGGTGGGGTGACCCTGTCTCCGGAAGATGGCGAAGATGCCGGTAAGGTGCAGACCATCGGCGCGCGCTTCGCCCACAACGTCATCACGCTGGAGTACGCGCAGGAGATGGGCTGCAAAGCCTGTGCCTCCCCCGGTGGCGGATGCCAGTTCCTGGGCACGGCAGCGACGGCTCAAGTGGTGGCGGAAGCGTTGGGCATGTCGCTGCCGCATTCCGCGCTGGCCCCGTCAGGCGACCCGATTTGGCTCGACATGGCGCGACGCTCGGCACGCGCCGTCATGCACCTGATGTCGCAAGGGCTCACCATGCGCGACGTGCTGACGCCTGCCGCGCTCGAAAATGCGATGGTGCTCCACGCGGCCTTTGGTGGCTCCACCAACCTGATCCTGCATCTTCCGGCCACCGCGCACGCCGCCGGACTGCGGCGGCCCACGGTGGATGACTGGTCCCGCATCAACCGCCAAGTCCCGCGCCTGGTGGACGCGCTCCCCAACGGACCCATCGGCCATCACACGGTGCAGGTCTTCATGGCGGGCGGCGTGCCGGAGGTGATGCTCCACTTGCGAGCTGCTGGTTTGCTGAACACCGGCACGATCACCGTCAGCGGCCAGAAGCTGGACACGCTGCTTGATTGGTGGCAGGATTCCGAGCGCCGCCACGCACTGCGCAAATCGCTGAAGGAGCGCGACGGCATCGACCCCGGGGCTATCATCATGGATCGCGATACCGCCCGCTCCCGCGGCCTCACCTCCACCGTCTGCTTCCCCACCGGCAACCTCTCGCCCGGCGGCTCCGTCATCAAGTCCACCGCCATCGATGCCTCCGTCGTGGATGCCGATGGCGTTTACCGCAAGCGCGGCCCAGCCCGGGTCTTCACCACGGAACCTTCCGCCGTCGCCGCCATCAAGAACGGCACCGTCAAGGCCGGTGACATCCTGATCCTGGCTGGCCGCGGCCCCCTGGGCTCCGGCATGGAAGAGACCTATCAGGTCACCTCTGCTTTGAAGATGCTCGACTTCGGCAAACACGTCGCCGTCATCACCGACGCCCGCTTCTCCGGCGTCTCCACCGGTGCCTGCATCGGCCACGTCACCCCCGAAGCCCTGGCCGGCGGCCCCATCGGCAAGCTCCGCGATGGCGACCCCATCGAGATCATCATCGACCGCAACAACCTGGAAGGCACAGTCAACTTCGTCGGCGATGAAGCCGAACTACTCGCCCGCGAGCCGCACCCCGGCCTACAACCCGACCCCCTGCTCCCCGCCGATTCCCGCCTCTGGGCCGCCTTGCAGCAAGCCAGCGGTGGCCCTTGGGGTGGGGCCGTCTATGACGCCGAAATGATCATCGCGGCGCTGGAGCGGGGGCGGGTGGGGTAGCGATCCCGTCGGGCAGTCCGCATAGCCGTGTACACTTTTAAGTAGTACACAGCGAGGAGGCTTTGCATGCCCAGATTAGCCATCGAAGAAAACAACCGCATGTCGATGAGGCTTCCGGCCGCCGAGAAGGCCGTGCTAATGCGTGCGGCAGCCCTCAAGAGCACGGACCTAACGGAGTTTGTCCGCCGGCACAGTCTGAAAGCGGCGTTGGAGGTCATTGAGGAATCTGAGCGACTATTGCTGTCCGGCCGGGACAGCCTACGGGTGCTGGAGTTGTTGGAGAACCCACCAGCTCCGAATACCAATCTTCTTGCTGCCGCCAAGGCACTCCCCAAACGCAAGTGACCGTCCCCGCTTGGCATGAGGAACCGGTCAGCAAGCAGCATGATCGGGAAGGTTTCGATTGTGGGGAGGTGGCGCTGAACGAGTTTCTGCAGCGCCACGCCCGCAAGAGTCATGAACTGGGCGGCTCGAAAACCTTTGTCGCGGTTGCCGATCGTGAGCCCAGCCACATTCTTGGGTTCTACACACTCAGCCCCGCATCAGTCGAGTATGTGCGAACTCCCGGCATCATTAAGCGGGGGCTCGCCCGGCCAAACGTGCCATGCTTCCGCTTGGCACGTTTGGCCGTGGATCGAAAACTGCACGGCCAGGGCTTCGGTGGACAGCTACTGCTGGCCGCTGGACGACGCTGCCTGCTGGCGGCAACGGAGGTCGGCGGTGTGGCGATGCTGATCGACGCCAAGAATGCAGGGGTCGCCAGTTGGTACGCCCGGTATGGTGCGTTGCAACTGATGGACGCTCCGCTCACTCTGATGTTGCCATTAGCCACGATTGAAGCGGCGCTGAGGGCCACAGGAAAACTGTAATTTCGAGTAAGGAGACCCTCAACCATCATGCGCATCGATAAATGGCTCTGGGCCGCCCGCTTCTTCAAAACCCGAGCCCTCGCTTCCCGCGCCTGTGACCTGGGACGCATCTTGTCCAACACGATCGCGGCCAAGCCCGCCCGGGAGGTCAAGGTGGGGGACATGCTCCAGATCAAGAACGAGGGCGGCGAGTTCGAGGTGGAGGTGCTCCAGCTGAGCGAAATGCGCGGCCCCGCGGCCCAGGCCCAAACGCTCTATCGCGAAACCGACTTGAGCCGCGCGCAACGGGCCAAGCTGGCTGAAGAACGCAAAGCTCAGGCCCAGTTTGAGACCCTGCCCGAAGGACGCCCCAACAAGCGCGACCGTCGCGAAATCCAACGCTTCCGGGGCCGCAGTTAGGGTCACGCCACCTGGGTCCAGCGGCGCGCCCGGCAGCGGCACGGCAGACCCGCCCGCAGTCGTGACAATCTAAGAAGCATGTCCACCGATCTCCGTTATCCCATCGGCCGCTTTGCCTACGCGGGACCGCACCGGGCTGAGTGGCTGGATCAGATCGCCAGCCTGCCGGCTGAGATGAAAGCGGCGGTCGCCGGACTGACGGACGCACAACTCGACACGCCCTATCGCGAAGGCGGCTGGACGTTGCGCCAGGTAGTGCACCACACCGCCGACAGCCACATGAACAGCTACGTCCGTTTCCGGCTGGCCTTGACCGAACAAGAGCCCACCATCAACACCTACGAAGAACAGTTGTGGGCCGAACTGGATGACGCGAAGGCGGAACCCGTGGACACGTCGCTTCAACTGCTGGAGGTGTTGCACCGCCGCTGGGTGCGGATGTTGCGGACGCTGGACGACGCACAATGGCAGAAGGCGTTTCTTCATCCCGCCAATGGCCGCACGGAGCTGGATAAGGCGCTGGGTCTGTATGCCTGGCATGGCCGCCACCACGTCGCACACATCACCTCCTTGCGGGAGCGCATGGGATGGTAGCGCTGGCGCTGGCCCTGATGGTGGCGCAAACGCCCGACGCCGCGCGCGCCCAGTTGATCGACCGCATGGAGTCACGCGGACCCCAATTCGCCTCACTCTCGCGGCAGATCTGGGAGTTTGCGGAGGTGGGCTACAAGGAATCGAAAAGCTCGGCTCTGCTGGCACAGACTCTGCGGGACCAGGGCTTCGCCGTCGAAACCAACATCGCCAACATCCCCACGGCCTTCACCGCCACTTGGGGCTCCGGCAACCCGGTGATTGCGATCCTGGGCGAGTTCGACGCTCTACCCGGACTCTCGCAGGATTCCGCACCGGAACGCAAAGCCATCAAGACCGGCGCCCCCGGCCACGGCTGCGGCCACAACCTATTTGGCGTCGCCGCCGCGCATGCCGCCATCACGGTGAAGGAATATCTGGAGGCCCGCAAGATGCCGGGCACCATCCGTTTCTTGGGCACACCGGCTGAGGAAGGTGGCGGTGGCAAGATCTACATGGCCCGCGCCGGAGCGTTGAAGGGTGTAGACGTGGCGCTCACCTGGCACCCGGCTGATGCCAACCAAGCCGCGACTCGCAGCTCACTCGCAAACATCACCGCGAAGTTCAAGTTCTACGGTCGGGCCGCGCATGCCGCGATGGCACCGCAGGAGGGCCGGTCCGCGCTGGATGCCGTGATGGTGATGAACCATGCGGTTGAACTGATGCGCGAACACATCCCGCAAGAGACTCGCGTCCACTACGTCATCACCAATGGCGGCGCGGCCCCCAACATCGTGCCGGACTTCTCGGAGGTCTACATCTACGCCCGGTCGCCTTCCATGGCCATCCTCGATGGTGTCTGGGAACGCATCATCAAGTGCGCCCAGGCCGGGGCGCTGGCTACGGAAACGCGCATGGAGATGGAACTCGTCAGTGCGGTCTACAACATTCTGCCCAACGATCATCTGTCATCCCTGTTCCACAAGAACTTGAAGCTGGTGGGCGGCGTGAAATACTCACCCGAGGAGCAAGCCTTCGCCACCAAACTGCGCGCTACGCTTGGCATGATGGAAGACCACCCGCTTGGCCAGCAGGAACAAATTCTGCCGCCTGAGGCCGGTGCGCCCGGCGCTTCCACTGATTTCGCCGACGTCACCTGGATGCTGCCCGCGGCCGAATTCAACGCCGCCACCTGGGTACCCGGCACGCCCGCGCATAGCTGGCAGGCGGTGGCCGCGAACGGGATGTCGATCGGCCAGAAGGGGATGATGGTGGCCGCCAAGACCCTGGCCTTGACGGCCCTGGACCTGTTCCACGACGCGCAACACGTGAGGCTGGCGCGCGAATCCTTTGACAAACGCCGGGGTGGGCTTCTGTACAAGTCCCGGCTGCCGGAAGGGCAGAAGGCGCCGCTGAACTACCGCGATACGGGGGCTCGTCCATAGTTGCGGCTCCTGGTTGCAGTTGCGTTGGTCTCAACGGCGTGGGCGCAAGCGCCAAAGCCAGTGGCGTTGACCTACAACGCCGAATGGCGGTTGATCCAAGCTGGCACCATCGACCTCAAGTGGGAGCCCGCGGCCCCGACGGCGGGCTTGGCCAAACTGCATATTGAATCCTCCGGCCTGGTCTCGCGCCTCTACAAGATCAAGAACGACTATCATGCCAATCTCGCCGGTGGCTTCTGCGCCATTGAGACCGGGATGGAAGTGCGCGAAGGCAACCGCCATCGCTCCAACCGCGTCATCTACGATCGCGAGAACCAGCGAGCTTCTTTTGTCGAACGGGATCTGACCAAGAACACGGTCATCGGCAGTCACAGCGTCGCAACGCCGGCTTGCGTGCACGATGTCCTGGGTGCACTGATGGCCCTGCGCCGCATGAATCTCGCCCTGGGCCAAAGCGGAACCGTTCCCGTCAGCGATGGCAAGAAGTTCGCCGACGTGAAGATTGAAGCCCAGGAACGCGAGACCGTCAAGACGCCGATGGGGACTTTCAAAGCCATCCGCTACGAAGCCCATTTGCTAAACAACGTCATTTATCCCCGCAGCGGCCGGGTCTATTTCTGGCTCACCGATGATGATCGCAAGCTGCCCGTGCAGATCCGGGTACGCTTGCAGATCCTGA
Organism: Bryobacteraceae bacterium; assembly: GCA_044359315.1. Taxonomy (GTDB): domain Bacteria; phylum Acidobacteriota; class Terriglobia; order Bryobacterales; family Bryobacteraceae; genus JAPKYZ01. The sequence continues at coordinate 9,527 of JBIKMK010000080.1, forward strand.
TCGGCACGATCACGCTGCAACTGGTGAAAGAGGATAATCCATGAGCATCATCCGGGCCCTGGCCTGCCTATCCACCTGGGCCGTAGCCACTTTTGCGCAGCCCGCCACGCTGCCGGCGCCCGAACTGAGCAAGCTGACGGAGCGCATGCAAATGGTGGCGGAATCCGTGGCCATCGTCATCCCGGACCTGCCCCGCGCCGCCGGACCCCTCATCGACCAGATCCGCCAAACGCGCCTCGCCCTGGACCGGACACCCCAAAGCACCAAGCTCACCTACACCCTGCTCGGTCTCTACAAGAACTACTTGGCCATCAGCGATGCACTCCCGAAGCCGGTCCCCTTCCCCGCTGTTGGGGCCCAACAACTCAGCGAGCTCCGCGATGGCTGGGGCAGGCTAGAGAACCATTTCCAGGCCCTGCTCGACAGCCGCGAATCGCAGTTGACGCCGGCCGATCGCGACAATCTGGCGCGGTACAAGGAAGCAAACGCTCAACTGGGCGCACCCGCCGCCGGCAAGCCACGCGTCGTCTTCCTGGGCGATTCGATCACCGATGGCTGGCCCTTGAAGGAGTACTTCTCCGGCCAGGATTTCATCAACCGCGGCATCAGCGGCCAAGTCACCGGCCAGATGCTGGGCCGGATGCAGGCCGATGTGATCAACCTGAAGCCCGCCGTGATGGTGGTGTTGGCTGGGACCAACGACATCGCCCGCGGCACTCCCATCGAGATCATCCAAAACAACCTCCGCATGATGTGCGAACTGGCGGACCATGCGCGCATCAAGGTGGTGCTGAGTTCCGTATTGCCCATCCACGACTACAACCAGAACATCGACCCCCGCTTCGCCCGCAGCCCGCAGCGCCCGCCAGTGACGATCAACGCCCTGAACGCCTGGATGAAGTCGCTGGCCGAAACCAAAGGCTACGTCTACCTGGACTACTTCAATTCCGTCCGCGACGGTGCCGGATATCTCCGTAAGGATGTCGCCGAAGACGGCCTGCACCCCAACGCCATGGGCTACCGTCTGATGGCCCCGCTGGCCGAGCGGGCGGTCGAGGATGCGCTGGCGGGACGGGTGGCGACGCCGCGCAAGAAGTAGACCATACGCCAAGCCGCAACCGATATGGCATACTGAGGCTATGGTGACGAAAACAAAGAAGTCCGAGATTCGAAAGATTACCGTCAACGTACCTGCCGCCGTCCTGGAGCTTGCCATGAAAGCCAACGGAGAAGGCCTTA
>JBIKMK010000223.1:0-6428 GCA_044359315.1 Bryobacteraceae bacterium
ACCGCCGCGATGATCTTCTCTTCGCTGTACCGACTCTTCTTCATCCTCGTTCTCCTTTCTAAACTGGAGAACTCTAATTATCACTGGCCGAGTTTTCGGGGGGCAGGTCATTACCGGCCCCAAGATCGACACGAAAGCCAATCGGCTCAGCGTCGCGGCCAATGGCCAGCCGGCCCATGTTCAACCCAAAGCCATTCGTCCGGACATCAAAGTTGCGATAAAGAAGAGTTCGGGACGCCGGATCGTTCGGGGTGGAGTTGAAGTAGCCGTCAAGCAATCCGCTAACATTCAGCGATGGGACCGCCGGGGTACCCATGGGAGCCCCTGGCGTGGGGTCAACCGATTGCGCGCAGACGGACACGGCAAGCGCCGCCGCAACGGTCCCCACGCGGAGTGCTCCGCGAAAAGCGATCATCAAGTTCTCCAAGGATTTAGCCGAATAGGGACTGAGCGGCCGGCCCGAATGCCCGCCGGGACATTGAATAATGTTCATTTTTCCTTCCACTTTTCTTTTGTTTGTATTAATCGTCTTTTCGTATGACTACAACCCGACGCCTGCCCCTTCCACCTGAACTGCGAAATGAGGGAAGATGGTTAACGACCCGCGCCAACGTTTGTCGCCCCTTGAGCCGGCTCACCTTGTCGGAGCCATCGTTGAATCCTGGAGCACTATGAAACGAGCACGATTACTTCTCTCAATGGCCGCGCTATCGGCCCATCAACTGCTGGCACAAACACCGGGCGGCGCGCCTACAGACCCGATCAAGGATCTGCAGGCCAAGGTAGCCGCCGCTCAATCTGCGGGAGACAACGCCTGGATGTTGATGTCCTGCGCATTGGTCCTGCTGATGACGGGCCCGGGATTGGCTCTGTTTTACGGTGGCTTGGTGCGTAAAAAAAATGTCCTCGCGACGATGATGCAAAGCTTCACCCTGATGGCATTGGCTACGGTCATGTGGGCTGTTATCGGCTACAGCCTGTCGTTCGGAGAGAACAATCCGTTCATCGGTGATCTGCGATACCTGTTCTTGAATGGCGTCGGCGGCGACCCGATGCCGGATTACGCTGCCACAATCCCTCACCAGACTTGGATGATGTTCCAGCTGATGTTTGCCATCATCACTCCGGCCCTGATTACGGGAGCGTTTGCGGAGCGGATGAAGTTTGGCGCGATGTGTTTGTTTATGACCCTGTGGTCGTTCCTGGTCTACTACCCGATGGCCCACATGGTGTGGGGCAAGGGTGGATTGCTGAACGCCTTCCTGGGCGGGTCAATTCCGTGTTTCGACTTTGCGGGCGGCACGGTGGTGCACATCACCTCCGGCGTTTCGGCGCTGGTGTGCGCGATCTACCTGGGCAAACGCAAGGGCTACGGATCCGAACCGATGAAGCCGCACTCGCTGGTGTTGAGCTTTATCGGCGCATGTCTCTTGTGGGTGGGCTGGTTTGGCTTCAACGCCGGGAGCGCGCTGGCGGCCAATGCTCTGGCTTCGAGCGCCTTTACGGCCACGCACTTTGCGGCGGCGACGGCTGCCATAGGCTGGGTATTGATGGAATGGCTGCACTCGAAGCCCAGCGTGCTGGGTGGTATTTCGGGCGCGGTGGCGGGGTTGGTGGTGATCACGCCGGCATCGGGCTTTGTGAAGCCCGGCCCGGCCCTGATCATGGGTTTTGTGGGCGGCATCGTTTGCTACTTCATGGTGGTGAAGGTGAAGAACATGTTCAACTACGACGACTCGCTGGATGCCTTTGGTGTCCACGGGGCCGGCGGAACGTTGGGTGCCATCCTGACGGGTGTGTTTGCCACCAAAGCGGTCAACAGCGCCATTGCCGACGGCAAGGGTGGCTTGATTGACGGCAACGGCGGCCAGATCGTCAATCAGTTGATTGGTGTCGCCATCGCCTGGGGCATCGCCATCGTCGGGACCCTGATCATCCTGAAGATTTGCGATATCGTTTGCGGTGGGGTGCGGGCCACGCCTGATCAGGAGACGATTGGTCTCGACGTCAGCCAGCATGGCGAAGAAGGCTACAACTTCGACGCGTAAGGAATCGACGCATAAGGAAACCGAAAAGGCCAACATCCATATGAAGAAGATTGAAGCGATCATCCAACCGTTCAAACTGGAAGACGTCAAGGCAGCCCTGAAAAAGGCCGGCGTTGACGGATTGACGATCACCGAGGTCCGCGGCCATGGCCGTGAAAAAGGCCATACGGAGATCTACCGCGGCCAGGAGTATGAGGTGCAGGAGATTCCCCGCCTGAAGCTGGAACTGGTAGTTCCGGCAGGGCGCGTGGAAGAAGTGGTGGCGGCGATTGTCGATGGCGCCCGCACGGGCAAGATCGGCGACGGCAAGATCTTTGTGAGCGACGTGACGGAAGCAATCCGCATCCGCAACGGCGACCGCGGCGAATCTGCCATCTAGCGCGCACTCCGCGTCCCTCAGGTTCACAACCGGGAGTGCTAACTTGAAGTTGTGATCGAAAGCATCGTGGGGCTGGCCATCGTCGATGACGGCGGCCAGCCTCGGTATCTCCGGACCTCCACGTTTTCCGAGACCGCCCATCATCCCACCAGCTTGTGGCTTTCGGTAGCCAAGTCAGAAGCGATACACCCCATCCTGCTCCGCGACCGCCGCTTTAGCCTGGCCATTCTCCATGCCGGACAAACGGGGCAGCCTCAGTTCTACCGCCAACACGACCGGCACTACGTTCATGGGGCGCTTTCTTCCACCGCATGCCAGGTGATCCAGGAAATCGAGCTCGATACCCACACCATCTTTATTGGTGAAATGATTGAGGGCCACGTCACACCATCCAAGCACCGCAACCGGCTGAACATCGACCCCCAATGAAACCCCGTTTGACCGCCCAGATCTGGGACACCAGCCTGCAATGCGTGTGCAGCATCGTCGCCGCCCGGGCGGAACATGGGGTGGAACTATGGGGGTGTTCCAACTTTGCCCCGGTTTCGGAAGATCCGCCGCGGGTGGGGGTGAACCCCAACGTGGTCTATCCGATTGATGAGGCCATCCTGAAGGCGGGCCGCTTTTCGATCAGCATTATGCCGGCATCGCGACTGGAGGACATGAAACGGATGTTCGCCGTGCGTCGGCGGGACCCCGACAAGCCGGGGGCGGTTGGGCTGACCATGGGCGATCGCGACGGCATCCCCTTTGTCGAAGATGTGCTGCGCGTGGTGTTTTGTGAGGTGGAGAAGACGGCCGAAACAGGCGACCACCGGTTGATCATCGGCCGGGTGATCGAGAACCGGCCCAACCCGGCGCGGCAGGGCGAATTGCCGGTGATGTATAAGGACGCCCTCCGCGGGACGGGCCTGGCGAAACGTGCGTCCTACGCCGTGCGCAGCTTTCTGTTGCAAACGGGACTGATGGACTTGATTCTGGCGCGCCTAGGGAGAACGCCGCGGACGCCGAATCTGCGAAAAGAGACCTATCGGGGCGGCGGGTATGATCCGCCGCATATCGCCGAGGTGCTCCGGCCCGGTGGTGCCGACTTGAGCCGTGTGATCCATCCCCCGAAGGCTCCAGCGATTCTGCGGCAGTCGATTGGGTTATGCGTCGTCGGGACGCGCTGGGGGCTGACGCATGCCGAACTGGTGAGCAAGCACTTGCCGCAGGTGAAGCTCTCCATCTGCGGGCAGGACCCGAAGCGGACGACGCGGATCGCCCGGCAGTTGGGGGCGCGGCATGCCTTTACTTCGATTGCCGAGGCCGCGGCGCACAGCGATGTGCAGGCCTGTCTGATCGCGCTGCCGCATCATCTGCACCGTTCCGCCACCGAGGAAGTGTTGCGGCATGGCAAGCACGTGCTGGTGGAGAAGCCCATCGCCACCACGCTGGCCGATGCGGACGCGATGATGGCGGCGGCGCGGCAAGCCAAGCGACTGCTGATGGTGGCGGAGAATATGCACTTCCGGCCCGATGTCGCGGCGGCGGTGCGGAGAATCAGCGCGGGAGATATTGGCGAGCCCGTGTATTCGATGACCCACGTGTCAGCACCCCGGGCTCCGGAATCCTGGCATGGCGACGCCGCGCTAGCGGGTGGTGGGCCGTGGATGGATTACGGGGTCCACCAGGTGCGCGCCATCCGGCTGCTGATGGGTGAGCCAGATCGCATTTTGGCGACGCGCGGGATGCAGATGCACGTCAAGATGTCGGCGGAGGACAGCTTGCAGGTCTTGCTGGCCAGCCGTTACGGGTGGCAGTCGCACGTGTTTGTCAGTTGGCTTTCCGGCCGCGGGACCCTGCCGGAGATCACGGTTTGCGGTGACCGGGGACAGTTGCAGATCTACGCCGAGCAGCCGTATTTCGACTTCTTCCCGAATGCCCCGACGCCGATCACCGAATTGATCGACATGGTACGGCCTTACAGTTTGCAAGCCAAGCTGCGGCATCCCGATCAGCAGCGCATCCGGATTCCCGTGCCTCCGTCGGACGCATATCTGGCCGAGATCAGGGAGTTTCTGGCGGCTATCACCGAAGGACGCGAGCCGGTGACACCGATGGTGGACGGACGGCGCGATCTGGAGATCGTCCTGCGCGGCTATGACGCGCTGAAGTCCGGCCAGTGGGAAGAGATTCCGGCGCCCGCCCGGCCTTAGGCAAAACTTGCGCCGGGCTCCCCAGTCGCGCCCTCGGGTGCTCCCGTGGAGGCCATCCTGGATTGGCGTAGACTAGTGCCTGACCCAACCGTGGGCGAGACACTGCGCAATTTCCCATTGCGCCAGCCAGTCCTGTGGGTCTAGAAGGCTGGGGGGCAAGTTGATGAGTGAAAACATTTCGCGGCGATACTTTTTCTATGGATCGCTGCTGACGGCTGCGGTTCCCGCGGCGGGTTACGGCAGTGAGCCGTCGCTGAAGGCGTTGGGCTACAAGCCGTACTGGAACAAGCTGAACATGGCCGCCATTGGCGTGGGTGGCCAGGGCGGCGTGATCCTGAACCAGGCAGCGCAGACCGAAAACATCGTCGCCCTGTGCGATGTCGACGTGGACCGGGGCGCGCAGAACATGAAGAAGTTCGCGAAGCTGCCGGTCTACAAGGACTTCCGGGTTCTGCTGGACAAAGAAGGCAAGAACTTCGATGCCGTCACCATCGCCATCCCGGACTTTATGCATGCCACGGTCGCCTTGGCCTGCATGCAGCGCGGCAAGCACGTGTACCTGGAGAAACCGCTGACCCGCACCGTCTGGGAAGCGCGCCTGCTGGCCGATGCGGCCGTGAAGTATAAGGTAGCCACGCAGATGGGGAACCAGGGCTATTCGCACGAATCGCACCGGGTGGCCGCGGAGATTTTGTGGTCCGGTGAAATTGGCGATGTCCGGGAAGTGCACTTTTCGACGACGCCCGGCACGCACCCCACGGGTCTGCAAACACTTCCGCCAGAGGAATCCGCTCCTGACACGCTCGATTGGCAGGCTTGGCTGGGCAACGCTCCGATGCGGCCCTATAGCAGCTACTACGTGCCTTACAACTGGCGCGGCTTCTACGATTTCGGGACGGGGCAGATTGGCAACTGGGCGACGCACACGGCTGGTCCGGTACACCATGCGCTGCAGTTGGGCGCGCCGTCCAGCGTCGAGTGCGTTTCTCAGTTCAATTCCAGCAAACTGACTTTCCCGGACCGGGCGACGATCCGCCTGGACTTCCCTGCCCGGGGTGCCATGCCACCGGTGCAGGTCTTCTATCATGACTCGGCGCGGGCGACCGACCCGGATGTGTACCACGTTCCGGGGATGGAGAACGAAGTGATTCTGCCTCCGCCCAACAATCTCAGCGAGAAGGGCCGTCCGATGGGCCGCGGCGAGGGCCGGGGTGCGGGATTTGGTGGTCCTGGTGGAGGTCCTGGCGCCGGAATGCCGGCGGGTGCCAGGCCAGGCGGTGGCCAACGGATGGGCCCCGGCGGTCCGGGCGTAAAGGTGTTTGGCGGAGAGCGCGGCGCTCCGCAAAAGGGCCTCCTGACCGGCAATGGCGCGGTGTTCATCGGCAGCAAGGGCATCATGGCGACGGTGGAACGCGGCGAAGGTGTTTGGCTGTTGCCGTCGGCACGTTGGGCGGAATACCGGCTGCCACCTCAACTGCTGAACCGCTCCCCCGGCCACATGTCGGACTTCATCCGTTCTTGTAAGGGTGGCGACCCATCTTGTTCACATTTCGGCATTTCTGGTCCCTACGCAGAGTGGCTGGCAATGGCCGCACTGGCGTTCCGGGTGCCGGGCAAACTGAACTGGGACAGCCAGAACCTGCGGTTCACCAACAGTGCGGAAGCAACGCGGCTGGTGAAGCCGGTGATGAAGCCGGGCTGGGAATTGAAGCTGTAGCACGCAGCAGCAAGGGCGCTCCGGCGGGCGAACGGGGGCTGCGTCGTGGATGCAGCCTAGCCCCATGCGTCAGCTTGGGGCTTCTT
>JBIKMK010000441.1:0-4322 GCA_044359315.1 Bryobacteraceae bacterium
CCACACCGACGCAGAGAAGGCCCTAGACCGGTCGGCCCTTCCAGTTCACCTTGATCCCAAACACCGTGGTGACCAGGCCATTCAAGGCGATCAGCTGAAAGGCATAGATGGCCAGTGGGGCCACCAGACTTCCAATCCCCCCGTACCAGGGTGCCAGCAGCACAGTGGGCAGAACGCCCAGGAGGCCCAAGGGAATCCATTGCTCGGTGCGCGCCAGCAGCAGCATCATGGGCAGCCAGCTCAAGATAAACATAGATGAGACAAAAACCTGAACGCCCATCTTCTTGTCGTTCTGGAGGAAGCGGAAGGAGTTCTTGGAGAACCCGTTCCAAATCTCACCGAAGCCGGCATACATCCGGACAAAAGCCATTTTCTCAGCGCGCATCACCCGTACCTGGCCGTGATGGCGCTTGGCCCGGTAGGCGATTTCGGCGTCCTCAATGACGCTGGAGGCCACCGACGAATGGCCACCGATGAAGTCGTAGAACTTGCGGCGGAACAGTATGCACTGGCCATTGGCCATGGCGTCGGGCGCCTGGGGATCGTTCATCTTCTTGCCGTTGATGCCGCAGAATAGCAGCGCGAAGGCATAGGGCATCAGCACCTTTTCCCAAAAGCTCCGGGTAACCTGACGCGGGAAGACCGAGACCATGTCCGCTTGCTCCCGCTCCGCGTAATCGAGCAGCGAACACAGGAATTCCGGGGCATACCACGTGTCGGCATCGACAAATAGGATCCAGTCGCTCACCGTCGCCTTGGCCCCCGCGGCACAGGCGTTCGGCTTACCCATCAGCCCCTTTTGCAGACGCGGCGCAAAGATCACCTCGGCGGTGTTCTGTTTGGCGATCATCGCGGTGCCGTCGGTGGAATCGTCGTCCACCACCAGCACCCAACCTGCCGGAAAGCTGGACACGACGCGGGCAATGTTGGCCTCTTCATTGCGGGCCGGTACCACCACGATCACGTCTTGCGATGGCTCCTTGAACTCCGCGCGGGGCAGTTCCGGTAGTTGCAGGTAATTCCGGCGGGACCGGACGAAAGCGATGATCATGCCCATCGCCACAACGCCCGCCACGATCAAGACCGCTTCCGCGTCCAGCATCCACGGGTCACCGGGCGCCGCTTCCAAGATAGACTGTTGCCACCACAACATCAGGAAATGCGCCTCCGTGTCGGGCCGGACATGCCGTCGGGGAAAAGGGGTCGTTCGATATCGGATTGCCACTGCCCGGTGCCATCCAAAGCCCGCGCTTCCAGAAACTCCGCCGACGCGGAAGCATCGAGTTCCGCCTGCCAACGGGTGAGCGTGTAGGGCGACAAAACCGGCTCCAGCATCGCGTCCACCCAGGGGCCGCCTTCGACCCGGACCTGAACTTGTTTCACGCCTCGGACGCCGGCAAACGAGACGCCACCCGCCCTCAGCCGCGAGCCTTCGCGGCGGATGCGGTCAATAAAGCAGCACGTATGGATCACCGGCTCCTTGGTATATCCCAGCTTGGGCCAAGTGCCAAAGTATGGTTCCCGCACAAAGGCAATTTCCCCAATCCACTTGATGTTCTTGAAGCCATAGTAGCGGGGTGTCAACAGGCGCGCCGGGTAGCCGTGGTTGCGGTTGAGCGTTGAGCCATTCATCCCGATGGCCAGCATCGGCTCTGCCGTAAAGGCATACTCCGGTTTGAACGAATCGCCATGTCCATCCACGCCAATGACGGCCATCTCCACAATCCCTTCCGGGAGATCGGAGGGCGAGACCAGTTTCGATAGAGGCAGCCCGGCCCATTCGGCTGTGCCCATCAGGTCACTCTTCAGAGTGTTCGAGACGCAGCGGAGGGTCTGGAAGCGGCGGTCGTGGGGGGCGGACAACAATTCACGGTAGCTCAGCTCTCGCAAGGTTTTGCCGGCCACGGTGATCTTGAGACGCCAGGTGTCCGGATCGAGAGCCGGGTCCACCGTGTTCTTTGACATCACGTAGAACTGGCCCACCGGGGTGATCGGCTTTCTGACGAGACCCGGCGCAAAGCTATCGTCCGGCACGCGGGGTGTGAATAGAGGAACGGGCTGCTTGGCCCGCGCGGCAAAGCGCTGATCCCGCCAATAGCTTTCCGCCGCCACGGCTACGGTGGCGCCGGTCATGGTGACGGAAGTCAGAAACTGGCGGCGGCCACGGGCAAATTCGCGAGTCCGCAGCGCGGTCATCGCCACCCAGGTGAGAAAGCCGAGCGTGGCCAGGCCACCCGTCACCGCCAGTGGCTTGGCCCATGCGCCCAGGTTGGTCAGCATCCAGACCGACTGCGAATTCGGGGTATGCGCCATGATCCATTCGGCGATCCATTCCGTGGCCAGCGGCCAGCCAAAGGCATAGTGGCCCAAATAGTTGAAGACCACCAGAACAAACGAGACCAGCGAGGCCTCAGTGATGCGGGGGATACGGGGCGGCAAGACAGTGGCCAAGGTTACGATTTCCAGGGAGACAACCGAGAGAAGGCCGAACCAGCCGCGTGCCGGGCCACCGGCAGCGCCATGGAACGAAGCGTCAACCAATACTTTTGCATGGACGGGACGACGGCACGGCGTTCGAAGACCTGGTAATGATTCCGCTCAATCACCGCCAGAATCTGGCGGTAAACGTCACTGGCGATCTTCACCGAATAGGCACCGCGCGGATTCAGCATCGCAATGCCCGGCTCAGCCGAAGCGTAATAGTCGCGGGCGCGTTTGGCTTGCGCGGCCATCAGGCGGCGGAACGGATCGTTGATGCGGCGGGCGGCCAAGTCGTCCGCAGTGTAGCCAAACTCCTCCATCTCATCCTGGGGCAAGTAGATCCGGCCCAGGCGCAGGTCGTCGCCGACGTCGCGCAGGATATTGGTGAGTTGCATGGCGATGCCCAGGTCAATCGCCTTGGGGAGGGCGGACTCTTCCAGCCCTGGCCGGCGGAACCCGATCACTTTGCACATCATCAGCCCGACGGTGGAGGCGACGCGATAGCAGAAGACGCGCAGTTCAGCAAAGTTGCGATAGCGGACCTGGTTCAGGTCCATGCGGCAACCTTCGATCAGGTCCAGCGGATACTCGGCCGGAATCTGGTGCCGGTCCACGGTATCGAAAAAAGCCCGTAGGATCGGATTCTGTTGACGGGTGCCCATGAAACCCGCGCGGACGGCCTGTTCCCATTCGCCCAGGTCGCGGCGGCCTTGATCGACGGTGGGTGCTTCATCCACCAGATCATCCGTGGTCCGGCAGAACCAATAAATGGCATGGGCGGAACGGGCCAAGTCCGGCGGGAAGAATCGGGTGGCGAAGAAAAAGCTCTTGGAGCCCGCCTCCGTCGCAGCCGCGGCCTGGGCGTAGAGCGACGAAAGCTCTGCCGCTTCACGCGTCGGAGCTATAGCGGAAGACGTTCGCATACAAGATTCTCAGCAATCTTGGCCGACGATAGCACACCCGGCACACCCGCTCCGGGATGCGTGCCGGCTCCGGCGAAGAAGAGATTCTCCACATCCTCGCTGACGTTGTGCGGCCGGAACCAAGCCGACTGGGTAAAGACAGGCTCCACCGAGAAGGCCGCTCCCACGTAGCTCTGAAGAGTGGTCTCAAAGTCGAGCGGGGTAAACATACGCTCCGTGGCCAGATTGTCGAGCAGGCCCGGCAGGTAGTGGTCGTTCAGGAACTGCATCACCGCATCCCGGAACGGCTTGGCCGCCTTCGACCAGTCAATCCCGGAGAGCTGGTTCGGCACCGGAATCAGGACGTACCAACAGTCGGACCCTTCCGGGGCCATGGTGGGATCCGTGGCCGAGGGGCGATGCAGGTAGAGCGAAAAGTCCTGCGCCAACTGCTTTTTGTTGAAGATGTCGTCCAGCAGGTCGCGGTAGCGCTCACACAGGATGATGGTGTGGTGTTTCACGTCCGGGTACTGCTTGCGCGTCCCGAAATAGATCACAAAAAGCGACATCGAATAGTCCAGCGACTCCAGGCGGCGGTTGGTGTTTTTGCGGCGCGCGGCGGGGTCCACCAGTAGACGATACGTGTTGGCCACGTCGGCGTTGGAGACCACGCCATCGGCGCGCAACTGTTCCCCCTGGGGGCCGATTTCGACGCCCACCGCTTTTGAACCTTCAGTGAGAATGCGCGTCACCGGGCTGGATAGCCGGATCTTACCGCCGAGCTCCTGAAATAGCCGGCCCAAGCCTTGGACCACGGCTCCGGTGCCGCCCATGGCGTAATGCACACCCCACTGGCGCTCCAGGTGGTGGATCAGGGCGTAAATCGAGGTGGTCTGGAACGGATTGCCGCCCACCAGCAGGGGATGGAAGCTAAAGACG
>JBIKMK010000647.1:0-3016 GCA_044359315.1 Bryobacteraceae bacterium
CGGTTTCATCGGCGGAAAGCTCACCGGTGACCTGGATGAACTTCTCCACCTTGCGCGTCTCGGCGGAGGCGGTCTGAATAGCGATCGGTTCCGGAGCCTTGACGGCGGCGGTGTCTTCGACTTTGGGTTTGTTGCCGCAGGCAGCCAGGAAAGCGGCCAGGAAGAGGAGCAAGTAGCGCTGAAAGGTCATCGTTTTTCAATTCCAGTCAAGAATAGGTCCACCATTTGCTCCACCGATTCCCGGCTGGCGGCGGGGCCACTGCTACCGGGAAGATCGCGGAACGGGAACAGCAATCGATCGAGCGAATAGTGCCCGATCATGGAGCAAAAAGCATAAGAAACAAGCTGAGGATCGGCCGGCCGCAACCGCCCCGCCGCAATGGCCACGCCAATGTGATCGGCAATCCGGCGGAGAAACTGGGCGGACATGCGCTCAAAAAAGAGCTCGCGCAGCATGTGGCCTTCCAGGCCACTTTGCAGAAGCAGACGCATGAAAGTGGGGTCGCTTTCATGCCAAAGCACGATCAGATGCGCCAGACGGCGGAAGAACTCCCGGTCATCAGCACCGACCGAGAAGATCTCCTCCAGCTGATCGTAGAGCGCCTGGCTTTTGGCCATCTTGTGCTCAATGAGGGCGTGGTAGAGATCGCGCTTGGAGGGAAAGTGTTGATAAAGAACAGGTTCCGTCACACCCACTTCTGCTGCCAGCTCGCGCGTGGTGACGCCGCGGAAGCCCCGTTCGGCAAACAGCCGAATGGCGGTTTCGAGGATCATTTCGCGCCGCGCGGGGGCGGCCATTCGGGTGGGAGGGGGCATACTAGTGAATGCTAATCTAGTCTTCACTAGGTTAGCACTGGCTAGGTTAGTGGATGATCACATCCACCCCGGGGATTCGGGTATCGCCCCAGAATTATCAGGATTCGCTAGCCGAGTCGCCGCTCCCGACCCTGCCTAGCCCCATGCGTCAGCTTGGGGCTTGTTCGGGGATGCGGAAAAGCCCCAAGCTCACGCATGGGGCTGGTTCGGGGATGCGGAAAAGCCCCAAGCTCACGCATGGGGCTAGTTCGAGGGCGCGGAGAAGCCCCAAGCTTACGCATGGGGCTACGGTAACTACCAGAGAACGTTGGCTTTTTTGAAATCGCCGGCGCGGACGATGGAAAGTTTCGCCGGGTCGATGTACTTCTTCATGGCCAGGCGGATCTGCTCGGGCGTCAGGGCCTGGATCTTCTTTTCGATGTCGGCCTGGAACGCCTGCGTGCGATCGTAAAACAGATTCCGGGCGATGGAGCCCACCAGTTCGTCGTCATTGGCGCGTTCCACCATCTGCTCCTGCATCCAGGCTTTCTTGGCGGCGTCCACTTCCTCTTGGGTGTAGCCTTTGTCGAGGATCTTGCGGAGCTCGTCCTCAAAGGCGGCTTCCACCTTGGGGGTATTGGTGGGGTTGGCGATGGCGTAGGCCATGAAGATGGCTCCGTCACCCTTCACCCCGGCCGACAGCATGGAACCCGCGCCATAGCTGAGGCCATCTTTGCCGCGAATGCGGTGGAAGAGGCGCGAGTTGATGCCGGAAGCGCCCAGGATGTAATTGCCAAACAGGAGCGCGGGGTAGTCCGCGTCGGTGTCCTTCAGTTGGACCGGGACGCCGGTCACCCACATGGCGTTGGCTTTATCAGGTGTCTCGATGACTTTGGTTTGCTGCGGCGCGGCCTTGTAGGCGCGAATCACGTCCTTGTAGCCGCTGGCGCTCTTCCATGTGCCGAACAGTTTGCGGGCCTGGCTTTGGGTGGCTTCGGCGTCGAAATCGCCGATGACACTGAGTTCCGCCTTGGAGGCTCCGTAGAAGCTTTGGTGGAACTTCTTCACATCGTCCAGCGTGATGGCCTTCAGGCCTTCGATCTGCTCTTCGGTGGACATGATGGCGCGGACATCGCCCGCGGGGTAAGGCGTCAAATGGCTCTGCAGCGCGGTCATGGCGATGGCCTGCGGTTCGTTCTTCATCGCCTCCAGTTGGGCCAGACGCTGAGTCTTCAGACGGTCGAACTCGTCTTGCGGAAAGGTGGATTCCTTCAGCAGTTCCGCTACCAGGTCCAGCGTGGCGCTCAGATTTTCGCGCGTGGCGGTGATGCGCGCCGTCGCGCCGGTGAGGTTGCCGGTGATCATCACGCGGGCCTTCAGCCGGTCGATCTCGTCACTGATCTGCTGGCGGGTGCGCTTCGCCGTGCCGCGCATCAGCATGGCACCGGCAACGCTGGCCGCGGTCTGCTTCGACTTGAGGCTCATCTCGTCGCCGAAGTGGAGTTGCAGGGTGGCCACTACCTGGTTGCCGCGGGTTTTCTTGGACAGGAAGGCGAGCTTCAAGCCGTCGCCCAACTGGCCGCGGACGGTCTTTTTGTCAATGTTCTCGTTGCTGGCGTCAAAGGCTTCGCCCTGAGAGATCAGCTGGCCGCCTTTGTAGTCCTTGACGATGGCTTCGATATCCGGCACGGCGGGCGGTTCCACGCGGACGGGGGCTTTGTCCGGCATGAAGAGGCCATTGGTGCGGTTGGAGGCGATCAGATACTTTTCCGCCGCCTTCTGCGCCTGGGCCAGCGTGGCCGCCTTGACGCGATCACGGTAGATGAACATCAAGCGCCAGTCGCCCATGGCTTGCCATTCGCTCAAGTAGAAGGCGAGCGTCTCCGGATCGTTCAGCGACAGCTCAAATTCCTTCAGCTCGCGGCCGCGGATACGCTCAAATTCTTCCGCGGTGAACGGCTGCTTCGCAATCGATTCCACGGTGTCGATCAACACGCGATTGGCTTCCGCCAGATCGGTGCCGACGCGGACCGTGGCGGAGGCCATGACATAACCGGCATCGCGCGCCTGGCGCGAGAACATGTTGGCACTAGCTGCCTTTTTGCCCTCCACCAGCGCCTTATAAAGCCGGCCACCGGGCTGATCGCCGAACATCGAGACCGCCAGGTCAAGCGCGACAAACTCTTCATGCGAGGAAGGCGGGGCGTGGTAGCCGACGATG
>JBIKMK010000081.1:0-10750 GCA_044359315.1 Bryobacteraceae bacterium
CTTCCGGCAGTGCGCTGGAGTGGGCCAAGCGCGAGTTCGTGGGGGATGGATTTGGGGCATTTGACGAGCTAGTCGAAGCATCTCCGCCGGGAGCGAACGGTATTCTGTTCCTCCCATATTTGGCGGGAGAACGATCGCCCTTGTGGAATGCAGATGCACGGGGAGTCTTCTTTGGCATCACGGGATCGACCACGCGTGCCGACATGGCTCGCGCGGTCTATGAAGGGCTTTGCTTCTCGCTGCGCCACATTCAAACCGTGATGAGATCGAACCGCGTCCCGATCGGGAAGGTGAAGCTGACCGGGGGGCTCTCGCAGAACCGGCTCCTGAACAGGATCAAGGCGGACGTGACGGGAACCACGCTCCTATCTCTTCGTGACCACGAAATGACCACGCTTGGCGCGGCTTCGGTCGTGGGACGCGCACTCGGTTGGTATGCCGACGAAGAGGAGGCCTCGGCCGCGTTACTGGCGATCGAAGAGGAGTTCATTCCCACTCCGGCAAACGCAAGACTTTACGATCAGCCGTTCGGAAAATACGTGGAACTGGCCGACCGACTGTCGCCGATGTTCCGCCCGGCGGCAACATCGGAATTGGCGCACGCCACTGGATGCCGATCCGAGCAGTGAAACGGGGATCTAGAAAGGGAAACACCTTCTGGTAATACCAGTGTAGTGGTATCCCAGGAGACTTTGCGTCAACGCAATATGAGCCGATCCCCTGGACTGCGCCCGCAAATTGCGAGATCGTGGAGAATCCAGTATGCGAGTTACCACCACCCAGGCGCTGTTTGATGAGATGCTGCACCGCATCCAGACGGGCGCTTGGCCTGTTGGCCAAGCGATCCCCAGCGAGCGAAATCTGATTCAGGAATTGGGCGTCAGCAGGATTGCACTACGCGAGGCGCTCTTCATGCTGCGGTCACTCGGCGTGCTCGACACCGGGCACGGGCGCAAGAGCATTGTGCGGCACGTGGGCACGGACCTCCTGGAGCGCATCCTGCCGCTCGTTTGCGCACTTGAGCCGGGGGGCAGCTACAGACAGGTATTCGAGGTTCGCCTTGCTCTCGAGGTACCTGCGGCAGGGCTGGCCGCTCTCCGGCGGACGAAGGCCGACCTGCAGCGACTGGAGGAGTTGGCGGACGAATATGCCAGCCAGGAGATCGTCGGGCACTATCCAAGGACCGATCTCGAGTTCCATTTGCAAGTGGCGCAGGCGACCCAGAACCCGCTGATTACCACGTTGCTGAATGTGATCTCCCGTTACGTGATCGCCGTCCAGTCGCAGAGTTGGGATTCCGGAGTGCCCGTCGCCTGGGATCGCGCCAAGCAGGCGCACTATTCCATCCTCGACGCCATCCGTGCGCAGGACCCTGATCGGGCGCGAGTCGAGATGGAAGCACATCTTCGCTACACAGCATCCCTGGCACCCGCAGCCCAATAAAGGGTGGGTTTGACAAGGACGCGTAACCGGGAATATGGTAATACCAGTTAGATGCAAAACTCCCACCGCACTCTTCTAACCGGTTTGGCCGTGCTGGCGGCGGCAATGCCCACACTAGCCGAAGAACGATTTCTCCTGGCGGCCGAGAATCAGGTGATCGAGATCAACCGCGCCGGACGGGTGACCGATATCCTGAAGCATCCTGGACACCGCAATATCTGGGAGGCGTGGCGCCTACCGGACGGCGGCATCTTTTACGTCCACCGCGACGGCATGGCGGTGTTCGACAAGAACAACCGGCTCGTGATGGAGCATGCGGCCGTGCGGAACGGCGCGGATGTGGAAGCTTCGGGCGGCACGGTACTCGATGGCGGTAAGCGGTTCGCGATACTCGATAGCGAGGCAGCCGAGATCCGCGTGGTGGATCGCAGTGGCGTGGTGGTCAGCCGGACGCCGATTCCGGATCTGCGCCCGGAGCCGGTACATTCCCGCTACCGCATGATCCGTCAAGCGGAGCGCGCCAACGCATTTTGGATCGTGCAGTATTCGAGAAACACCTTGCTCGAAGTCGAGACCGGCTCCGGAAAGATTCTTTCTCAGATTGTGCTGGCTCCTCATCTGACAAAGACACCACCGGCGGCGCATCTCGCCTTTGCCACTCTGGAAGGGGGCGATGGCTCACTCTACGCGACCACGGCGACCGGCCTTCAGATGCTTCGCTTCGATGCCAAGCGCAACCGGACCGGCTCCTGGACCGCGGCCGATCTCGGCTTGGCGACGCGCTACCTGCTGGGCATGCAGCGGCTGGCCAACGGCAATATCCTCCTCGCCTGCGGCGACTACCATATGCGAAGCGTGGAAGAAGGCCGGGATCAGTTGGCTGAGATCCGGCCAGACGGCCAGGTAGCGTGGAAGATCACGCGGGCGCAGCTGGTGGATCAGGTGGAAGGTTTCGTCGATCCCAAGACGGGAATCGAGGAACTGCGGATCACCAACGTTCACGCCTACAACTCAGCGAGAATGGAGAGCGTGCTGGCGGTGAGGCGTTGAACGTAACGCGGATGCTTCTGGTGCTGGCCGCGCTGCCGGCGGCGGGCCAGGCGTTGTTGCCAACCGTGTGCGCCGGCTGCCACAACGCGCGGAACGCGATGGGCGGCTTGGATCTTGCCGCGCTGCCACCGCGTTTCGATGATCGATCCGTGCGCGAGCGGTGGATCCGCGTGCATGACCGCGTTGCCAAGGGCGAAATGCCGCCGAAGGGTGTTCCCTTCTCCACGGCGCAGCGTGCGGCGATGCTCGAACCCTTGCGGCGCGCGATCCATGAGGCTGACTATGCCGAGGTGGTGCGCGATGGCCGCGGTCCCTTGCGCCGGTTGAATCGCGATGAGTATGAGCAGAATCTGCGCGACGTGCTCAAGCTGCCAAATCTTGATATCCGCGACATGCTGCCGGAGGATCGGGAGGGCCATCGGTTCAATAAGGCGGCCGAAACGCTCGATATGTCGCGGGTACAGCTCACGGCTTATCTTGACGCCGCCGAGGCCGCTCTCCGTCAGGCCATGGCCACCGGGGCCCAGCCTCTGCCCGCAGGAAAGTTTCGCGCTGTGGGAACAGCCTTGTTCCCCGAGAAGGTTACCTTCGGCGAGCGCGAAGCGATGTTCTTTGCCCGGAACAACCAAGCCCTCGACAGCCAGCAACTCGATGCGTTCAAAGACGACGCCACGATAGAAATGGCTTTGTTTCGTTCGGCGCATTGGCCGTACTACGGCTATCCCAAGGGCTTCGTGGCCAAGTTGCCGGGCCAGTATCGCGTGCGATTCTCGGCGCGGGCGGTGTTGCAGCGTGAAGGCTATACGCTCACTCCCGCCACTCGGCCGATACCGATGACGTTTCGCGCGCGCAAGCCGTCGGGGCCCGATGTATCCGGCGATGTGCGAGCAACGGGCGGCGTGATGGATATCCAACCGGTGGCGCAGGAGTTTGAAACCACCATCCACCTTCGCGAGCAGGAGACGTTTGAGTACAGCCCGCTCGGCTTGCCCGTGCCGCTGGCGCGTAACGTGAAAGGCGGACCACCGACATATCGCTATCCGCCGTTTCCCGAAGGTGGGCAGCCGGGCATCGCTGTTCAGTGGCTCGAAGTAGAAGGACCGCTTTCCCCGACCGCCTGGCCGCCGCCGTCGCACCGCGTGCTATTTGATGAACTCGGCGTGGCACCGGTTCCGGCAGAGCCAACACAAGCCGCGCGACGCCTGCTCCGGCGCTTCGCCGACCTCGCGGCGCAGGAACCGGTTTCCGATGCGGCGTTAGGTAAGTTTGAACAACTTGTGCTCGCACGTCTGCAGAAGGGTCTGCCATTCGCCGAAGCGATGCTGGCAGGCTACAAGGCGTTCTTGAGTTCCCCGCATTTGCTCTACCTGCGCGAACCTGAAACGGCTGGAGACCATTTCGCGATTGCCGGGAGGCTCTCCCATTTCCTAACCAACTCGAGGCCAGATGCCGAACTGAGCGCGGCGGCACGCACGGGTCGGCTGGGCCGCCCAGCAGTATTGCGAGGCCAAGCCGAACGGCTGATCGCCGGCCCGGGCTTCGACCGCTTCGTCCGCAACTTCACTGACTATTGGCTGAACCTCCGCCACGTTCGCCGTGATGACCCGGACATCCGCCTCTATCCTGAGTACCGCTTCGACAACTATCTGGTCGAATCGATGGAGCACGAGACGCGCGCGTTCTTCCAGGCCATGGTCCGCGACAACCTGCCTGCGGTCTCCGTGGTGACTTCGGATTTTGTCTATGCCAATGATCGGCTCGCCAACCACTACGGCCTGTCGCCGCTGAGTGGCTCGGCCATGCGCACCGTGAAACTGCCGGCGGGCAGTCCGCTGGGCGGGCTCCTCACGCAAGCCGCAATTCTGAAGGTGACCGCCAATGGCACCACCACGTCTCCCGTCATTCGCGGCGCGTGGATTATGGAGCGGCTGATCGGCGAGCCTCCGCCTCCTCCCCCGGCGAAAGTTCCTGCCGTGGAACCCGACATTCGCGGCGCCAAGACCATTCGCGACCTGCTGGCGATGCATACCAAGGTGGCCTCGTGCGCGAGCTGTCACGCAAGCTTCGACCCCGTTGGGCTGGCGCTTGAGAACTTCGATATTCTCGGCCGGTGGCGCACGCGCTACCGGGGCATGGAGGAAGGCGAAGCGGTAGCGGGCATCGACCGCGCTGGCCACGACTACGCTTACACGCTCGCCGGACTCGTGGATGCCAGCGGCAAGCTTCTGGATGGCAGAGCGTTTCGGGACATCCGTGAGCTCAAGGCGATCTTCGCCGAACGGCCTCGGCAGCTGGCGCGCAGTCTCCTGCATCAGTTCACTGTGTATGCGACGGGTTCGCCGGTGCGGTTTTCTGACCGAACAGAGGTGGAAGCGATCCTCGACGCCCATGCGGCAACCGGCTTTCGCGTGCGCGATCTGATGGTCTCGCTGGTGCAGAGTCCGATTTTTCTGGGCCCCAAGGAGGCACAAAAGAAGCCATGAACACACGCCGCCGCTTCTTACGCACCGCGGGCGTTGCGCTCGCCATGCCCGCGCTCGAGTGCTTTGCCCGCGCTCCGGAGCGTGGCATGCTGCTCATCTCAAACAACCTCGGTGTGCTGCCCAAGCCGTTCTTCCCCCAAACCACCGGGCGCGACTACACGCTGTCGCCCTACCTGGCCGCCTTGGCTGAGTTCCGTAACGACTTCACGGTCTTCAGCGGGCTGTCGCATCCAGCGGTGGAAGGTGGCCACAGCACGGAGAACTGCTTCCTCACCGGCGCGCGCGGTCCCACCAAGAGCGGTTTCCGCAATACGATTTCGCTGGATCAGCTCGCCGCCGAGAGGCTCGGGCAAGCGACGCGGTTCGCCACGCTCAATCTCGGCGTGAATATCGACAAGGCCAACCGGAGCCTCTCCTGGACACGCGACGGCGTGTTGCTGCCCGCCGAGGATAGTGCTCCGTCGCTGTTCCGGAAGATGTTCGTACAAGGGGAGCCGGCCGAAGTGGAGCGCCAACTACACAGGCTGGAGGAGCGAGGCAGCATCCTGGATACGCTGCTCGACGATACGAAACAGTTCAGCCAGAGGCTGGGCCGGGATGACCGCGCACGGCTGGATCAGTACCTGACCTCGGTACGGGAAGTGGAAGAACGTTTGCACCTCGCCGGCGAGTGGGAGAAGCGTCCAAAGCCCACGGCGGCCAGACCAGAGCCCGCCGAGATTCAGGACAAGAAGTTGTTCTTTGAGAAGTTCGACCTCATGCTCTCGATGGCACAACTGGCGCTGGAGTCGGATTCCACGCGCATCGTCACGCTGATGGTGGACGCGTTTGCCACACCGGTCTTCAAGCTTCATCCGGACCAGGACACCACCGACGGCTATCACAACCTTAGCCATCATGGGCAGGCCTCCGAGAAGCTGCGGCAACTCGACGACGCGGACCGGCAGCAGATGTCTCTGCTGCGCAAACTTCTCCAGGGCCTGGCCGAAAAGAAAGAAAGTGGCCAGCGTCTCCTCGACCGCACCATGGTTCTCTATGGCAGCAACATGGGCGACGCGAATACGCACGACAATACGAATCTGCCGATTCTGCTCGCCGGCGGAGGCTTCAAGCACGGCCAGCACCTCGCGTTCCGCCGTGACAACAACACGCCGCTGGCCAATCTCTACGTGAGCATGCTGCAGCGGATGGGGGTGGAAACCGAATCATTTGCAAGCAGTACCGGGCAGATCGAGAACCTCGAGAATGGCAGCGTGGGCTGAAACACGGTCCGGGCGTCAAAATATTCTCGCCCAAACGTCTTCGTAGCGGGTCTGACCTGTCCGTCGCGTGCGACCGGTTCGGGGAAGTGCACCAGCCGGTACGTCCCACGATGTTCGCGAGCCCAATTGCCTGCGCGCACGTGGTAGATCCTCGTGTTGCTAGCGTATCCCAGCGCGGACGCCTGCTTCGTTGTGAAGTAGCCACTTTGCGATTCCGCGAGTTGGTAGAGATCCTGTTGTCTCTCGAGTGGCGATTGTAGCGCGTGCATGAAGGTCTGCTTTCGGGCCCTGTTATGCTAGTTAGCCTGACGCTAATGCAAGTCTTGACTTTCCCCTGTGCTCGGCTTTACAGCCTCAGGAATTTACCGAATGCGGCCTAGCTGAGCACGTCCCGGATGACGCGGCCGTGCACGTCCGACAAGCGGTAATCGCGCCCGCTAAAGCGATACGTCAGCCGCTCATGATCCACCCCCAGCAGATGGAGCACCGTGGCCCACAGATCAAACACCGTCATGTTGTTTTCGACCGCGTAATAGCCCAGTTCATCGGTCTGGCCATAGGTGAAGCCCTTCTTGACGCCGCCTCCCGCCAGCCAGATGCTGAAGCCGAACGGGTTGTGATCCCGTCCATTGGAGCCTTGCGCGAACGGTGTGCGGCCAAATTCGCCCGCCCAGATGATCAAGGTCTGCTCGAACAATCCGCGCGCCTTCAGGTCCTTGATCAAACCGGCGATCGGCTGATCGACCTGGCGGGCCATTTCTGTGTGGCCCTCCTTCAGCACAGTGTGCTGATCCCACGGATTACCACTCTGGCCGGGGTCAGCGGGACGCATCAGGCAGGTCAACTCGATAAACCGCACATCGCGCTCCACTAACCTTCGCGCCAGCAGACATTGGCGGCCGTAGGCGGCGGTATTGGAATCCGGCGAATCCAGGCCATATAAGCGCTTGGTCGCTTCCGATTCACCGGCCAAGTCCATCAACTCCGGCACCGCGGTCTGCATGCGGTAGGCCGTCTCGTAATTGCGGATGGCAGTCTCCACTTGCGGATCGGCAACGCCACGGCCCGTGTAGTGGCGATCCATGGCGTTGACAAAGCTAAGCCGCCGCCGCTGCTGGAGATCGGACTCCTTGGGTCGGATGTTGTTCAACGCCTCCGCCGATTCCGGATACAGCAGCGAGGCTTGATGCTCCGCCGGCAGGAAGCCACTGCCATACATGCCGATGCCACCCAGCGGAACGCCACCACTGGCCAGCACAACAAAGCCGGGCAGATTGCGATTCTCACTGCCCAAGCCATAGTTGATCCAGGCGCCGGCATTCGGGAACCCCAGGAACGGTTGGCCGGTATGAATCAGATAGTTTCCCTGTGCGTGTTCATTTGCGGTGCTGGTCATCGACCGGATCAGACACAGGTCGTCCGCGCAACTGCCCATGTGCGGAAACAGTTCGCTCACCGGCATGCCGCACTGGCCGTAGTTCTTGAACGCCCACGGGCTGGGCATGATGCCCTTGACGTCATTGAACATGGTGGGCCGCACGGGCATCGGCATGGGCTTACCGGCATCACGCGCCAGACGCGGCTTCGGGTCAAAGCTATCCACATGAGAAACGCCGCCGGACATGAAGCAGAAGATGACGCTCTTCACCTTGGGCGCAAAATGCGGCTGCTGGGCAGCCAGTCCGGCAAACGCCGTCATCCCGAACCCGGTGGAGGCGCGCAGCAGCATCTCCCGCCGCGAGAGCCCCCGGCGCGGTGCTGACCCGTTAGCGGACACCCCGTTAGCGGACACTCCGTTAGCGGACATAGAGGAACTCCTTCAGGTTAAAAAGCGAGTGCGCAAAATCCTGCCAGGCGTCCCGGTTGGACAAAAGCTCGGCTTCCGGAACTGTCGCCGGGGCCAGATACTCCAAGCTGGCCGTCACCTCTGCCGCGGAAGGGCGCCGCCCGAGAGCACGGAAGAACATACGCTCCACCCGATCACGCGCCGAGGTGCCGCCGTCGGCCATCATCCGGTCCGCCCACCGGGCCGCTTGCCCGATGACAAACGGGTCATTCAGCATCGTTAAGGACTGCGCAGGGACGTTGGTTGAATCCCGCTGGCCGCGAGTACTGGTGGGCTTGGGAACATCAAACACCTCCAGAAACGGATTCTGCGCATTGCGCTTGATCCGCTGATAGACACTGCGGCGGCGGGCGCCATCCAGTGGCCCCACTTTGCCGCCTCCTTCGGTTTTGCCCGTGTAGTAGACATCAATGCCGGGTCCATAGAGCGTCTTGTCCAGTTCGCCACTGATGGCCAGGATCGAATCACGAATCGATTCTCCGGTCAGGCGCCGGGCGCGGGCATGTTGGAGCAAGACGTTGCCGGAGTCCACCTGGGCTGCCTCGGCTGAGCCGCTGGAGCTGAGTTGGTAGACATTGGAGGTGACCAGTAGCTTCACCATCCGCTTGATCGACCAGCCGTCTTCGACAAACCGGGCCGCCAGATAGTCCAGCAGTTCCGGATGCGATGGCTTTTCACCATTCCGGCCAAAGTTGTCGACCGTTCGCACCAACCCGCGCCCGAACATGTAGTGCCAGATACGGTTGACCATCACGCGGGACGTCAGCGGATTGCTGGCACTGGAGATCGCTTCGGCTAACTCGAGACGCCCGCTCTGTGGGCTGGCGCAGGGTTGGCCGCCCAACGCCTCCAGAAAGCGGCGCGCCACCGGCGGGCCCGGGTTCATGTGGTTGCCGCGCAGGAACAACGGCTGATCAAACGAAGTACCGGCCAGCAGGCCCGGCACCCGGCGCGGTACCGGAATCTCGGACTCCAACTTACGGTACTGATCCACCAGCGACGTGATCGCCGCATCGGACTGCTGCCGGGAGTTGGGCAGATAGTTGTGGCGAACGAAGAAGTCGAGAAAGGCCGCCTGCTCCGGGGACATCGCGCCGGACAACCAGGCATTGAGACACTGGCGCAGCACGGCGAGATAGCGGGCCGACAGTTCCTCAGCCGACTGCGGCGCAGGTCCATCCAACAGCAGCGCAGCCCCATCAATCACTTCTTGCGGCGGCCGGTCGCCGTCGTGAAACACCACTTCTGCCAAGCCAAAGTGGGAGCGCCCGTCCAGCGGCGCACCACCGGGGAACCGCGTCCGGTCTTCAAATGGTGTCAGTTCGATGTAGGCATAGGATCCGCGCCGGTACTTGGTGTCAAAGCGAACCCAGCGCATCGTGTCGTCGTTCAGATTGCTGGCTGGGAAGATACCGCCATTGCCGAGCGCGTAGTTCTCCACCACAATCCGCGCCGAAGCCTGCTGGCCACCCAGTACCCGCACGCTAATTGAGTCCGAGTCGATCTTGAAGCGCGGCGAGTGCAGCACCGCCGCGTGCTTTCGCGACACCAGATGCGAATAGGCGCCGGCCGGGTAGATGCCATTGATCAAGCGGTCTCCATCGGGCAGCACATAGAACTCCCCGGCCTTTGAAGGCGTCTGGGCCAAGCCATTGCCATCCCGGAACCACTGCTGATAGTCCGCCGGATCATCCAAGCTCCACATCCGGCGGAACTGCCGCGTGTTCGAATCGCGCCGTTCGTTGAGCTGGTCCCGAAGCTTGGCGGTGGCGTTAGCCCAACCCGCCGGAAACTCATCGGCCTTCACGTCTTTCAACTGACGCCACAGCCGGAGCGGACCGTAATCCGGGGCCACCGGCGGGGCGGCCTTGGCGTCACGCGGCGTCGGGGGTGCCGGCAGGTCTGCTGACAGATTCGGTTGCGCGGCCAGCCACGCTTGGCCCAGCGTGCGCCGCAGCGCCGCGCGCAGCTTCTCCAGCTCCGGCCGGTGCAGGTTCAACTGCTCAGGCGTGTCGATCACGCGCTGCCCGTGGCGGGAACTAGCCAGGACGCCGTAGAGCGCGTAGAAGTCCTTCTGCGAGATCGGGTCGAACTTGTGATCGTGGCAGCGCGCGCAGGAAACAGTGAGCCCCTGGAAAGCCTTTG
Source organism: Bryobacteraceae bacterium (assembly GCA_044359315.1). Taxonomy (GTDB): domain Bacteria; phylum Acidobacteriota; class Terriglobia; order Bryobacterales; family Bryobacteraceae; genus JAPKYZ01. The sequence goes on from JBIKMK010000081.1 coordinate 10,230, forward strand.
AAATGACGTCGATCTGGTTGTCGACCACCTTGAACTGATCGTCGAGCGCATCCACCGGAACATAGCCATACTCGACCATCCGGAAATGGGCCGGGCCGATTACGGATTCGTTGATCTTCTCCGCCAGGTTGATGCGTGGCTGGGGTAGAAGGTCTCCTGCCAGATGCTCACGCACCAGTTGATCGTAGGGGACGTCCTGGTTCAGCGCACGGATGAGATAGTCCCGGTAGCGGAAGGCGTAGGGCAGGTCGAAATCGCCTTGGCTGCCGTGGGACTCGGAATAGCGCACCAGGTCCATCCAATGGCGGGCCCACTGCTCGCCAAACCGGGGGGACTGCAGCAGCCGGTCCACTACCTTCTCATAAGCCCCGGGAGACCGATCTTCGACAAAGGCTAGCACTTCCTCCGGGCGAGGCGGAAGGCCCGTCAGATCCAGCGACACGCGGCGGAGCAACGTTGCCCGGTCGGCGGCCACCGCGGGCGTCAGCTTGGCCTTCTCGAGACCAGCCAATACAAACTGA
>JBIKMK010000648.1:0-3009 GCA_044359315.1 Bryobacteraceae bacterium
ACGCCGCCCACCGGCAACACGCTCAACCACAGGTCGCGGTGCGGGCTCTGGTGCAGATGGCGCAACAGTTTCACCGTCGTCTCCGGCGCCACCAGCGACATGCGCGAGAGCCCGCTGCCGTCCCGGATATCGTAGCCGTCCGGCTCGATGCCGATCTCGGCCAACATCTTCTTCAATTCCGCCAAGCCCGCGCTGGGTGACCCGTCGCCCGCCGTCTGCCAACCCACTTCGCGCAGGATCATTTCGGCATGGAGATTCTGGCTGACCTTGTCGAGTACACCAAGTAGCTCCGACAAAGGTGGCGATTGACGCTGCCATAGCAGCTGCCCCTCATCCGGGGCGGGGCTGGCCGGTCCGCTGATGCTGGTGGCGCGATGCCGGGCTATGGGGCGTCCGCGGATCACCACGCCGCGGCGCGTTAACGCTTCATACAGCGCCACCGCGGCGAACTGCGCGGGATCGTCCAGCGCAACGGTGACTGTCCGCCCGGAACTGCCGGGGGCGATGCGGCCCACCAGGCGCAGTTGGCCGGGGCCGTCGCGGTAGATTTCCAGTTGGCGCTCGCCCGGCTCAGTACGCACCCGGTTGTCGATCGAGAAATACTCAAGCGCCGGCAGCCACGTCAGCCGCGCGGGATCGCCCGGTGCGGCCCCGGGCGTGATCTTCACTTCCAGCGTGTTGTCATTCAGCGTCAACGCGCTGACCGGAGCGCCGCTTTCATACAACGTATCGTCTACCGCCCAACCCTCCGGGTAAGGCGCGTGCACCCAGCGCGAATCATCACCCACCACATCGCCGGCTACTTCCTTCAGTCCTTGAGCCACCAAGGCGTCCGCCATAGCCTCCACCGCCGCCAGCGGTTGGCCGGGGTCAGGGCCCTTGGCGTAGGGATAGGCGCGGGCGGACATGGAAGGATCGCCGCCGCCCACCAGGCGCAGGTCACCATTCGGGTCGCGGCGCACACTGGTCGAAAACCGGTAATCCGGCCCCAGGCGCAATAGCGCCAAGGCACTGGAATAAAGCTTCAAATTCGAAGCGGGCACAAAGTAGCGCTGCGGGTTCAACTGCGCCACCACGGTGCCGGTTTCCACCTGCACCACCTGGACACCCCAATGGGCGCGCGCGGCTCCGTTGGTGGCTCCCAGAATGGCCGCCAGGCGCGATGTGAACTCTTCCTGGCCCTGGGCCACAGGGGCGGCCATCAATCCGACCAGCAGAATGGGGGTAATCCATCGAGGGACGATCATAGGGGATTCAGCTTCGATTCAATCCAAATCAAGATGAGCAGCACGAAGACGGCCAGCGTGCCCACCACCGCCACCAGCATCACCGCCCCGATTCCCATCACCGAGGCCAACATGCCCACCAGCCACGGGGCCAACAGGCCGCCCGTGAACGCGACCGAAAAGATGCCATTGAAGTAGACCGGGTGGTAGTAGCTGAAGCGCGCCCCCACCCGCTCCACCACCAGCGGATAAACAGCCGCGAACCCCAGTCCGGTGGCTACCACGGCCACTCCCGCTCCGGGCAGGTTGTTCGTGAAAGCCAGAATCATGCAACCAAACAGGGCGGCCAGAACACTGCTCATCAGCAGACGGCCGTGCCGGAACCGCTGCAGCAACGGTTGGATCAGGATGCGCCCCAGTACGATCGCCAGCCAGTAAAGCGACAACAGCCAAAGTCCCGCCCCCGGGCTGACCCCCAACCGTTGCACCAGAAACAGCGGCAGCCAAGCGGCGATAGCCCATTCGCTGCCGAACTGGAAAAACAAAAGCAGAGCCAGCAAAATGGCCGCCGGGGACCGGAAAGCCTCGACGGCGCGCGCGGTGGGTACCTTATCGGGGATGATCGCCGCCGGGAACGGCCGCCGCAGATACCAGAGCCCATATCCGGCGGAGACCACGGCAAACAACGCCACCGGCAACCAAAGCCCGTAAGTGCCAATTCCGGCCCCCACCAAAAGACATCCCGCCAGGCAGCCGCCGCCAAATAGAATACCCGCCAGGTTCATCGTGGCGGCCGGGGCCCGTTCATAGGCCACCGCCAACAACTGGAACACGCCCGCATTCAGCAGACCCGCCGCGGCCCCCATTCCAAACAACGCCGCCCATCGCCAGCCCACCGGCGCCGGTGGCGGCGTAAAGGCCAGTACGATCAGGCAAGCCGCCGCCAGCAGACAGCCGGAGGCCAGCAGCGTCTTGATGCCACGCTTCTTCAGCAGCAGGCGCGCGGACTGGACGGCCGCCAGCACGCCCAGGTTCATGAACAAAAAGTACAGACCCATGGCGGCATAGTCGGAACTACGGTGATAGTCCCAGGCCACCAGAATCACGCCCGGAAATGCCAGAAACAGGCCGGAGAGAAACAATCCCGCCAAGGCCCGGCGCGAGGCCACCGGTTGGGCCATTATCGCCGGCGAGTAAGGCATTGCCACCGGTTCAGCCGGGCTCGGATTGAGGGGCGTCTCATCCACTTGGCAATTGTACCCCCGACGGCTTTCCGGAGGCACCATACTGCCACTGGACGGAATCTTGAGTATGCCCCAAGATTCTGTGGTCCACCCGCACTTTTTCTATTGACAGCCCGGCCAGAGTGGCCCTAATATCAGGGCATCACTGAGAAAGGAGGTGATCCAGTCTAAATTTATGAGTACCGACTGTAGTCTTTCAACGCGTGAGGTTATCGGCCGCTGAGCCGGGCTGTAATGTCGTTGGTTTCGCGGCAGTGACGAGACCGTTCGAGCCAGTAGGCTGATCGTCTCACGCGCTGAAGATAACCGTAATTCCTCCGATTTGTGCATGAGGCCCCTGGGGTGAACCACACCTCCAGGGGCTTCTTGTTGGGGCCTCTCGAGGTTCCTCCTCCTCGTCTTCGTCCCTCCGCTGGCGCTTTGGCCGTTGGTTTGCTATCATCAAAAAGTCATGCAAGCCGGAATTCATCCCGCGTACAACGAAGTTAAGGTTTCCTGCGCGTGTGGAAACACGTTCCAGACCCGTTCCACCCACAAAG
>JBIKMK010000649.1:0-3008 GCA_044359315.1 Bryobacteraceae bacterium
ACGTACTCCTCGACGATATCAGGCTCCGGGCCGATGTAGAGGTAGGGTTCAGCGTATTCGAGGTTGTACTTCTGGCCCAGTTCGCGGTTGCGCCGCAGCACGAATTCGCGGATGTAGTTGCGGTTGGCGGCGGTGTCGTCGTTACCCAACAGCGGCAGACGCAGGCCTTGACTGGCCAGGCGCGCGCGGAGTTCAGAGCCCTTTTCGCCCGCCGGGCCTTGGGCTTTGTTTTCGATCAAGCCATCGATCTTGCGCTCCACCCACGGGCCGATGTCGACCACCCGATTGACCTTCCAATCGAAGCGGCCATAGTAATACTTCTCGCGCACGCCATGCGGCTTCAATCCAGCGGCGAAGTGCTCGGGATAGTCCTTGTCGCCGCCGGCGATCCAGCAGGCAGCTTCGACGCACTGGGCGGTGACGTAGTGGTCCGGGTTCTCTTCGTAGTGGCCCCAGGGCGAGTAGCTGATGACGCAATCCACCTTCAATAACCGGAACAGGAAGATGAAACGGCTCTTCAGTTCCGCGGGGGACGTGTTGTCCATATTGTGGTTGGGGTAGTTCAGGTCAAAGTTGCCCGCAAAGCCGAACAGCTTCACCAACCGGTTGTTGTCCTTCTCGTTTTCGAGGACGGTGTTGCCAATGGAACCGGGCCCGGCCATGTCGTCATTGGTCACGCGGATCAAGTAGGCCTTGTAGCCTTCCTCGATCAGCTTCGCCACCAAACCGCCGTTGAAGATGGTGAAGTCATCGGAATGAGGCTGGATAACGGCCAGCACTTTGCCCGCGTGCGGCTTGCCCTCCCGCTTCTTTTCCACCACCACGTCGCCCAATGTTGAATAATCGTACCCAGCCAGCATCGCAGTTGACCCCATAAACTCGCGGCGGTTCATCCGTTGCTCCTTTTCTGATCCGAAGAGAATCGCTTGGACAGACGGTACACCGGATAGCTGGCCGCCAGCAAGCCCGCCGATTGGAGCGCCGTCATCGGGTCGTTCCCAATATCGGCCACGACGAACAGCACGCACAAAGCCAAGGCCACCGCCGTGCCGCACGGATGCGACCAAGCCGAATAGGGCCCGCGCCCTTCCCGGCGGCGCATCAGAAAGACGCTGATGTAGCCGGTCGAATAAGTAATGGCATAGAAGAATCCAGCCAGGGCCAACAGACGTTCAAAGGTCCCGCTGAGAGTCAGCAGGAGAATACCCCCGGCACTGGCCAGCAACGCCACGGTCGGTGTTCCTCGCGCATTCACGTGGGCCGCGCCGCCAATGACGCCATCGCGCCCCATGGCATAGACGATCCGGGTACACAGCAGCAGCACGGCATTCATCAGCGACGGCATCGCAGCAATGGAGATCCAGGTGATGGCCCGCTCCCCAGTGGGTCCAAACAGCTTGCGGGCGGCGTCCATGGCCGGAAACGCGGAAGTGCTCAAACCGGCCAGTCCCAATGAGTGCAGCAGCGCCGCGTTCACCGCCAGGTAGACCACCGCCACCACCGCCACGCCCATCATCATCGACCGTGGCAGGCTGGCCTTCAGGTTGTGCACTTCTTCAGTGAAGTAGATGGCACCATACCAGCCGTCATAGGCCACGATCACGGAGCGCAGTGCGATCACCAGCGCGGCCAGCATCGATGTCGTTGAGAGGGTAACCGTCGCCGGAGCCGCCGCGGGCTGCACCAGGGCCGCACCCACCAGCACCAGAAACGCCAATGCCAGTGAAAAGCTGATGAACTGCTGCAGACGGCTGGCGGTGCGGATACCCAGCCATTGCAGCAGTGTCAACCCGACCACCAAGCCCACGGCAGCTCCGGGAAGCTGGAGCAATTCCTGCGCCGTCACCGCGGCAAAGGCTACCGCCGCGCCCTGGCCCAGGCAATCGCACCAACCCACCGCAAAGGCGGCGGCGTCTCCCCAGGAACGTTCCTTGAGCACCTCTCGGGCATAAACATAAAAGCCGCCCGCGCTCGGCAGGCGGATGGCGAGTTCGGCCAGCGATACCGCGCTGAGAAGGGCAAAGGCCGCACCCAGCGTCCAGATCAACATGGCACCCCAGGCGGAGCCGGTTTGGGCCGCCACCAGGCCCGGGGTTCGCAGAATCCCCACGCCCAAGGTGGCGCCCAGCGTCACCGCAATGCCGAAGGCGACACCGAGAACGCGGAGCAGTTGCACGGATCTACGCTTGGGGAGCCGCGGCGGCGGCGACAGGTTTGCGGTGACGGCGGTGCTTGATCAGGATCACTTCGTTGCCGCGTTCGGAATAGATCAGTTCGTCGGCCATGTTCTTGGCCAGCAGAATGCCAAACCCGCCCGGGCGGATGCCCTTCTCTTCGCGAACGGTGGCGTGCTGCAGTGATCCATCAGGATTCGAGATGGCCGCATGCTTCAATCCGGTCATCGAAAAACCCGGCCCTGGGTCACGAATATAGAACACGAGCGCGCTTTTGGTGACGACGTAGTTGATCCACAAGGACTTGCGAGGGTCGCCCCCGCCCCCATGTTCAATGCCGTTCATCAGCAGTTCGCGGAAAGCCGTGGTCAGCTCTTCGTGCTCATCTTCCGGCAGATCGCCCTGCAGTTCCCGGAACATCTGCACAGCACGCTCCGCTGCTTCCATCTTGCAGCGCAACCGCAGCTGAAGCCATTGGGCGGAACCGCTGATCAGCTCAATGTCGTCTTCCCAATCCCGGGCCGCCAGCGCCAGTTCGATGGCCTCGCCGACCCGCTGCGGGGTCAGGGGACGGATCAGCAATCCGATGGCATGTTGGCGCAGCATGCCCGCAATGGCGTCGGCATCACCGCGGGCGCAGATGGCCAGCACCTTCTGGTGGGGCCGCTGGTGCCGCAGGGCACGGATTAAATCCGCATCGCACGCTTCAGGTCGGTGCAAATCCGCCAGGATTAACGGAAAATCACGTTCAGCAGCCTGAGCCGCCTCGCTGGCAGAAGCATGCTCGACGGCCAAAGGCTCCCGCCCGGCGTGCTTAGGAAGATCCCGAAGCAG
>JBIKMK010000650.1:0-3000 GCA_044359315.1 Bryobacteraceae bacterium
AGTGGGCGCCATCTACATCGACGAAGCCACTGGCCGCTCGACGATCAACAGTGATGAGTGCGTCGAGTGTTATTCGTGCTTCAACGGCCTGAGCAAGGAGCACTTGAACCCCACCATCGTGCGGACCGTCCGCAGCCTGTTCAAGATGTTCCGCCTCCGCTTTGATCCGGAGCCGGACGTCTGCCCGACCGATGCGTTTGAGCCGGACCAGTTGGCGTGGCCGCGCAGCATTCGCCGCGCATTTTCTGACCCCACCGTGCCGCACGAATCGACTGGCGTCAAGGGCCGGGGTACGGAAGAGGTGAAGACCAACGACGTCACCGGACGCTGCAATTTGGGTGAAGTGAACTTCACCATCGAATTCGGCCGCCCTGGCGTCGGCGCGCGCTTCTGGGAGATCGAGAAGATGACCATGGCGCTGGCCGCCGCGCAGGTTCCGTTCGAGAAGAAGAACCCGGTGACGGCGCTGATGTTGCTGCCCGGCGGCGACTTGGCCACGGGCAAGCTGCCGAACGAGTTGCTGAACGAGAAGGTGCTCTCCTGCATCTGTGAGATCAAGGTGCCGCTGGAACGCGCCGACGAGATCATCCAACTGGTGCGGCGCGTCGAGAAGGGACTGGATACGGTTACCGTTCTCGGGGCGGGCACTCGCTGTGAGAACGATGGTGACGAGCGGCGGCTGCTGGAAATCCTGCAGCGCAACGGCTACAACCCACAGCGCGCCAAGACCAACGCGGGCTTGGGCCGCATCACCAACAAAGCGGCGCTAGAAGCAATGCGTGAACCGGCCGGTACGGCGAAGTAAGAGGGACCAACCATGACCAATACACTGCACCGTTACGGCGACGCGGAATCGTTCAACGACGACATCATCGTCTTTGCCATGTGCGGCAAGGGCGTCAATGACGAGGGCTCTGTGCCCAAGCTCCAGAAGTTCTTGTCACTGGCCGTTCCCTTCAGCCCGGTGAACATGGGCGATGGCGCGCATGGCGGCGCGCTGCGGGCCAGCAAGAAGCTGAACCCCACTTCGCACTGGAAGCGGGACCAGGAGCCGAACTTCCAGGCGGTGGTCGAAGGCATCGACAAGCCCGGCACAGCGGCCGTTGTTTTCGACAAGCGCGAGAACGCCATCGGCTTTGTGAAAGCCGTCAAGGAAGCTGACCTGGGCCTGTGCGTCAACATCTCCACCGCCGTTGAAGGCGCGGAGGCGATTCTTGATGCGGCGGGCCTGTGCCGCCACAGCATCAATTATTCGTGCGGCTTCCAAGGGCACACCGAAAAGCTGCCATCGACGCAAGTGCTGCAACTGACCACCATGTGCGGGCACGGCATGATCAGCCAGACCATGGCGCGCAAGATGATCGACTTTGTGAAGGAAGGCCGTCGCACGCCACGCGAAGCCGCCAAGTACATGTCCCGCTTCTGCGCCTGCGGCGTCTACAACCCGCAACGGGCGGAGCGGATCATCGAAGTGGCTCGCAAGAAGATGGAGTAGCGGGTTACTGCCCGCGCCGGGTTTCGATTCGGGCGGGCGTGTAGCCTTCCCATTCCCACGGCGTCACGGTGTTGCCGAAGATTGTTTCCAGTAGTGGCCGGAAGGCTTGCTCGCCGTTGTCGCTGTTGGTGAGCAGGATCATGCAGGCTTTACGACGCTCAAAGCAGATCATGTAGTTCTGCGCGCCGTCGCCATGGCCTTCCTTGAAGAAGGCTGGGCCGAACTTGGTGCGGGTCAGTAATCCCCAGCCGAGAGCATAGGCTAAGCCGACGGCGGCCGCTTCGGTTCCCTCCGGTTCATTGGGGCCGGTGGGGAACTGGTGCAAGGTGCGGATGGGGATCGCAGGGGACAGCATCGTCTTGCGCGTGGCGAGCTTCATCAGTTTGTCCGCCATCAAGGCCGTGGCAAAGGTGGCCAAGTCCTCCGCGCTGCTGGTCATCGAGCCCGCGCCGCGAGCCGGGAAGCGCCGGGTCTGCGATCTAAACTTGCCAGCTGTGTCAAACCGGTCAGCGACGTTGGACTCAAACTCCGCGCGGTAGATTAGGCCCGTGCGCCGCATCCCCAGCGGGTCAAACAACGCCGTCTGCATCAACTGGTCCAGCGGCTTGCCCTGCTGCTGCTCAATTAGGAACTGGAGCAGATTGAGGCCTTCGCCGGAATACTGATACCGCGAGCCGGGCTTAAAGTGCAGGTGCATCTTCTTGTCCGGCTCGATGAAGGCAAAGTTGAGCAGGCCGGCGGTGTGGGACAGCAGCATGCGTGGCGTAACGGCCAGCCAGGCCGGATCCTTCACCAGCTCTGAAGCGATCTCGCGATAGGGCTCAAAAGTGTTCAGCGGCTGGCCCAATTGCTCCGCCACCGGCCGGTCAAGCGAAAGCTTTCCTTGTTCCACCAACTGCATGGCGTAGGTGGCGAAGACGCCCTTGGTGATCGAAGCGGCCCAAAGCGTGGTCTCGCGATCAAAGGGCAGCTTGGGGTCCAGCCGCCGCAGTCCGAAGGCGTAGCTCCAGACCAGGCGCCCCTGGTCAACAATGGCGATCTGGGCCCCGGTGACGTGTGCAGCGGTCAGCGTCTTCTGGGCAAACGCTTCCGCTTCACGAACGGTGACCTTTGATCCATCCAGGCGACGGATCGCTGGCTCGGCTGCGGTGATAACGCTGGAAAAACACACCACAATGCAGAAAGCCCCGCGAGTTCTCATGTCTGTCATACGAATCACCTGGGCCCGCTGTTCCTTCGACCAAAAGAAATCGGCCGGAGGAGGGCTAACCCTCACTCCGGCCGGTTTGCGTTTGCCCGCTCCGCTTAGCCCAGATACTTTTTCAGATCCGGGTTCAACTGCTCTTTCACTTCCGGATTGTCCAGATCCGGGGCCGTGATCAGGCGGGGAACCAGATTGTTGATCTTGATCACCGCCTCGCCATTGGCCGCCTTCACGGCGGCGATGACGCTTTCATAGCCCATCTTGAAAGGGTGCTGCACCACGAGCGAATCGATCAAGCCCG
>JBIKMK010000651.1:0-2999 GCA_044359315.1 Bryobacteraceae bacterium
CCGCCCGGTTTCAAGCGCGGCCTCAATGCCGGCCAGTGGACCACAGTCCGGACGGCGGTCAGGAATCACTTCAAAACCCAGGCCCTGATACTTGGCCGGCGAACCCACAATGGTGACCGAGGCAGCCACGGTGGCGGCGCACCGGGCAATCTGTTCGATCAGCGGACGGCCCGCCAGAGGCAGCAAAGCCTTGTCGCGGCCCATGCGACGGCTGGCTCCACCGGCCAGCACAAAGGCAGCGCGCTCTGCGGACATGAGGGAAGGATATCAGATTGAAGGATATAATCGTTTGAGGAAGCACCAGTTGTGGAGTAGACTAATTTCGACGGGATTTCTGCGCTTTGTTTCAAACATAGTCATGCGAGTTTGTTTGATTACCGCCGTCTCCGCCTTCAGCCTCTGGGCCGCGCCCCCATCGGGCCGCTCAGCGGAAGTGAAGATGGCCCCGGCCTCCGGTTCGGTGCGCCGCAGCGCGGTGCGCGTGGATCCCCGAAGCGGACGTCTGGTCCGGACGGTGATGGTGGAACCGCGAAGTGTTGAAGCGCAACCCATTGAGGCCGCAGTGGTGCAGCCGCGCGAGATCCGGCCGCTGGAAGTGTCGCTCACTCCTACCGCCGTGACCAGTAGCCCCAAGCAGGATGTCCGGGCGCTGATTGCCGATGCGGCCCGCAAGCATGACGTCGACCCGATGCTGGTGGAATCGATGGTGCAGGTGGAGAGCAACTACGACCCGCGGGCGGTTTCCCATAAAGGAGCCATGGGCTTGATGCAGTTGATTCCGGCCACGGCCCGGCGCTTTGGCGTCGTCAACCCGTTTGACGCTCAACAGAACATCGAAGGCGGCGTGCGGTACCTGAAGTATCTCCAGCAATTGTACCGGGATGACCGGCTGGCACTGGCGGCCTACAATGCCGGCGAAGGCGCGGTGGCCAAGTATGGAGCGATCCCGCCCTATGCCGAGACCCAGAACTACGTCTACGAAGTGGGACGGCGCTATGGCCAGGCCCGGAGGGCACAGCGCAGCCTTCAGGCCACGGAGTTGACCACCGGACCCGCCGCCGTGCCGGTACCCAAGATCGAGACTTTCACCGATGAGCAGGGGCGTATCCACTACCGGATGCCTTAACCGCATGCGATTTCTTGCCGCAGTGCCGCTTTTCACCGTCGCCTTCGGGGCGGCTGGGTGGGCTGCACCTGCGGGGCTGACGGGACTGACTTCGATCCGGGTCTCCACGGCTCCGCTGGAAGTGGTAATCGAGTCGACGGCACCGCTCACTTTCCGCCAGGGCCGCCTGTCTAACCCCAGCCGGGCCTATTTCGACTTTACCGATACGGAATTGCGGTTATCCGGTAACCGCTACTTTTCCGTGGACGGCGACGGCACGCAAGTGACCCGGGTACGGGCAGCGGAGACGACACCGGGAACGGTTCGCGTGGTGTTTGATTTAGCCGGAGATGGCGTCCGGCTGGCGGTGAGCACTCAGGAGCAGCCCGCGCGACTGGTGGTCACGGTGAAGCCTGGGGGCCCGGCAACGCCGCCTCCACCTCAGATTTCGCTCGACCAAATGCGTTCCGGTGCCCGCGAGGCCGCCACCACCGGACGCATCCCGGCACCTCCGGCAGCGGTTCCCGAAGTGTCGTCTCCGGCAGCCGGGAAGCTACGCGAAGCGGATAAAAAGACAGGTCAGGGTGCGGCTGAAAAGTTGGTGGCGAACCGGAAGGTGGCCGCCGCCCCCGGCAGTCGCACCGAACCGGCCACGCCTCTCCCGCAGTTGGCCGAAACTAAGTCCGCTGGCTTGAAATCGGCCATCAAGGCGGCGGAAACCCCAGCCCCCACGGCCGCTTCGGACAAGCCCCGTTTGGTGGCGCGTAGTTCCCCACCGGCAAGCCGAGCGGAGGAGGACCTGCTATCGGGTACCGCTCGACCGGCTCTAGAAGCGGACGGGCCATCAACGCCGGGCCCCGAGCCCTCAGTGGGAAACGGTGCCGCACCAGCGCTACCGGCCGTAGGCAGGCTGCCGCCAGCCCCGCCATCAAATTCCCTGCCCGGCGCGAGTCCGACGCCGGCTCGACGTGGATCCCGATCCTTGACCCGGGCCCTGGGACTCAAATTGGGCCGAATCGTTCTGGATCCCGGCCATGGGGGGAACGATTTTGGAACCTCCAGTGCCAACGGGCTTCACGAGAAGGAACTGGTCCTGGATGTCGCCAAACGCCTGGGACAACTCCTGGAAGAGCAGTTGGGGTCGGAAGTCATCTATACCCGTGACGACGACCGGTTTGTCTCGCTGGAACGCCGCACCGAGTTTGCCAACGAACAAAAAGCGGACCTGTTCATTTCGATCCACGCCAATTCTTCGCCCTTCAAGCAGGCGGCCGGACCGGAGACGTACTTCCTGAACTTCACGTCCACCCGGGAGGCCCTGGAAGTGGCTTCACGCGAAAACGCCTCATCCGGGAAAACCATCTTCGAATTGAAGGATCTGCTGCAGAAGATCGCACTCAACGAGAAGCTCACCGAATCACGGGACTTTGCGGCAAAGGTGCAGTCTTCCATGATCGCCATGACCAAGGGAGCGGCGCCGCAACGGGACCGGGGCGTGAAACGTGCCCCATTTGTGGTGCTAATCGGGGCCCAGATGCCTTCCATTCTGAGCGAGATCGGCTTTGTCTCAAACCCCCGGGAAGAAGCACTCTTAAAGCGCAGTGAGTACCGCCAAAAGATCGCTGAAGCGTTGGCGAAGGGGATTGTACAGTACGCTACCTCACTCAGCCGGTTTCAGGTGGCGCAGGCCACCCGTGCCACCCAATAGATCGGTCCAGGGAAGCTGCTAGCGGGAGACCGGCTGGGGGTCGCAGTTGTATTGGAACGCAGCAGGAGCGTTCTGATCCTGCCGGGTGACGACGCGGTTGCGGCCCAAGCGCTTGGCTTCATAAAGCGCTTCATCGGCCAGCTTGATGAGGCCTTCCACCGTGATCGGTGACCCGGGATAGTAGGT
>JBIKMK010000082.1:0-10699 GCA_044359315.1 Bryobacteraceae bacterium
CCTGCCACCGGCACCGCCATCCTGAACGCGGACGACGATCGAGTGGCCGCTATTCGGAACAGCTTTGCCGGCCGCGCGATTACGTTTGGCATGGGCGAAGCAGCGGACGTTCGTGCCACCAACGTGGAACTCACCCTGGACGAGGCCCGCTTTCATGTAGGGCCCACGCGCTTCACCACGGCGCTGGCCGGACGCCACGGCATCCGCAACGTCCTGGCCGGTATCGCTGTCGGACAGGCCCTGGGAATTGCGCCCGAACAGATGGTGGAAGCGGCGCAGACGCTGCGCCCCGCGGCCATGCGCGGTGAACGCTTCTGGCATGACGGCGCTTTGATCTTTAACGATTGCTATAACTCCAACCCGGATGCCGCGCGAGCGATGCTCGACGTGCTCCGGGATTCGCCCGCGGAGCGCCGCATTGCGGTGTTGGGCGAAATGCTCGAACTCGGAAGTTGGACCGAGCCCTTGCATCGCGACGTAGGTACCTACGTCGCGGCGCAAGGGATTCCTGTGCTCATCGGGATTCGCGGTGCGGCCCGGCAGATGGTGGAAGCCGCTCAGCTCGCTGGTCTGTCAGACCGTACCGCTCTCTTTTTCGAGAGTCCCGAAGAAGCCGGAGACTTTGTCCGCTCCATCATGAAACCCGGTGACGCCGTGCTCTTCAAGGGCTCCCGCGGCACACGCGTTGAACGCGCCCTGGAGCGCGTTGTCGGCGTGGCGGCCGGAGGCGCTCACTAATGCTCTACTGGCTGCTCTATGAAAAGCTGCTGCCGTACTTCGGGCCCTTTCGCCTGTTCGGCGCGGTGACGTTCCGCACCGCCTTTGCGGCGTTGACGGCGCTGCTGGTGTCGTTGGTGCTGGGTCCGTGGCTCATCCGCAAGCTGCGCGAATGGTCGTTCGGCCAGTTCATCCGCGAGGAAGGCCCCAAGAGCCATCAATCCAAGGCCGGCACACCCACCATGGGTGGTCTGCTGATCATCATCTCGATCGTGGTGCCCACGCTGCTGTGGGCCAATTTGCGCAATGTCTATGTCTGGGTGGCGATGCTGGGCCTGCTCTCGTTTGCCGCCATCGGCTTTGAAGACGACTACACCAAGGTAAAGAAGCGCCGTAACCTGGGCCTGACCTCCCGGCAGAAGTTTGGGCTTCAGGTACTGGCCACCATGCTGATCGGCGCGGTCCTGCTAGTGTTGCATGCGCGGGGCCAATATGACACGCAGATCAACGTGCCCTTCTTCAAACAGTTCCACCCGGATCTGTTGATCAGTGCATGGCTCACCAACCCGTGGACCTATGTGGCCGCGTTTGTGCCGTTCTACTTTTTCATGATTCTGGTGATCGTCGGCTCCTCGAACGCCGTGAATCTCACTGATGGGTTGGACGGCCTGGCCACCGGCTTGATGATCATTGCGGCGGGTGCGATGACCGTGCTGGCCTATACGTCTGGCCACCGCGAATTCGCGCAGTATCTGGACCTGGTCCGTTTGCCGGGTGCCAGTGAGCTGACCATCTTCTGCGCCGCCATGACCGGTGCTTCGCTGGGGTTCCTATGGTTCAACGCGCACCCGGCGGAGGTCTTCATGGGCGACGTGGGCGCGCTGGGCTTGGGCGGAGCGATGGGGACGGTGGCGGTGCTGATCAAGCAGGAAGTGCTGCTGCTGTTCATCGGCGGGGTTTACGTGATTGAGTTGATGAGCGTCGTGCTCCAGGTGGCCAGCTTCAAGCTGCGCGGCAAGCGCATCTTCCTGATGGCTCCGCTGCACCACCACTTTGAGCAGTTGGGTTGGCGCGAATCGAAAGTGATCGTGCGGTTCTGGATTGCGGGTCTGGTGATGGCGCTGTTTGCGCTGGCCACCTTGAAGCTGAGATAGCGGCATGAAGGTATTGGTGGTGGGCTTGGGAAAATCCGGACTGGCGGCCTGTGCATTGTTGCTCTCGCGTGGCGATACCGTGGTCGCCACCGACTCCCAGCCAACGCCGGAAGGCTTGGCCGCGCTTGACCGGATGGGCGTGCCGTTCTCGCCGGAGTTTGTGTCGAGCGACCTCACCGTCATCTCTCCCGGCGTTCCGGCGGACTTGCCGCAGTTGGCCGGGCGCGAAGTGATTGGCGAACTGGAACTGGCCTTCCCCCATCTCGCCGGCCCCATTCTGGGTATCACCGGATCGAATGGCAAGACCACCACAACCGCCCTCTGCGGCCACCTCTTGCAGCATGCCGGTATCCCGTGTCAGGTGGGTGGCAACATCGGCGTCGCCCCCGCGGCGATGGCCGCCACTTCCGCCCCTGGTCAGTGGAATGTGCTGGAACTCTCCAGCTTCCAACTGGAAACCACGCGGACGTTCCGGCCCCAAATCGGCGTCTGCTTGAATGTCACGCCGAATCATCTGGATCGCCACTACACGCTCGAAAACTACGCCGCCGCCAAAGGCCGGATGTTCGCGGAACAGACTGATCAGGATGCCAAGGTGCTGAACTTCGCTGATCCAATATGCCGCGGCTATGAGCACTTGGGCCAGGGCGCCATTCACTGGTTTAACCAAACTTCTCGTCACTATGAGGCGCAGTTGCCGGGTGAGCATAACCAGCAAAACATCGATGCCGCCACCATCGCTTGCCGGATCGCCGGCGCTGACGAGCAGGCCATGCTGGAAGCCGTCCAGACGTTCCCCGGAGTGGAGCATCGCCTGGAGTTCGTCCGCGAGATCCAGGGCATCCGCTTCTATAACGACTCGAAGGCCACCAGCGTGGACGCGACATTGAAGGCGATTGCAGCGCTCGATGGCCCGCTGTGGATCATCCTGGGCGGCAAAGATAAAGGCAGTGACTATCGCCCGCTGATCGCCCCTCTCGCCGGTCGCGCGCGGGGCGTCATGTTGATCGGCGCATCGGCGGACAAGATCAAAGCCCACTTGGGTGACGCGCTGCCGTTGCACCAGTCCCAGACACTGGACGCAGCTACCCGTACCGCATTTCAGGCCGCGCAACCAGGCGACACGATTCTGCTGGCTCCGGCCTGCGCCAGCTTTGACCAGTTCAAGAGCTTCGAACACCGTGGCGAGGTCTTCAAACAACTGGTCCACGAAATGGAGGCCCGCTAACCCATGGCGCAACGTCTAAAGACTGACTGGTTCCTCTTCTGGACCGTGATCTCGCTGGCCTTCTTCGGCTTGGTGATCATCTTCTCGGCTTCGCTCCCCAAGACGGAGCTGATGCACATATCGCAGTTCTACTTCATGGCCAAGCAAGCCGCGCTGATCGGCGTGGGCGTGGTGTGCCTGATGGGGTTGAAGCGGTTGGACTACCGCAAGCTGAACCGTCCGGAGTGGGCGTTTGGCTTGATGGGCGTGATGTTGACCATGCTGGTGGCGGTCTATTTTCTCGATTCGCATCATCACCGCTGGATCCGCGTCCCGGGCTTCCAGTTGCAGCCGTCTGAGCTGGCCAAACCTGCATTGGCGATCTTTCTGGCGTGGTTCGTCACCCGGCGCATTTCGGCCATCAACAGCCGATACACCCTGGGTCCGGCGGCTCTGGTCATCGGTGTGCTGGCGGTGCTGGTGTTGGCCGGTGACATGGGCACGATGGCCGTACTGATGATTACGGTAGCGGCGGTTTTCTACGTGGCGGGCATTTCTCCCCGGTATGCCGCGATGGCGCTGGCGGCCCTGATGCTGATTGGCGTCGTCGGCATTGCCGCCAAGCCTTACCGGTTGCGCCGCGTGGTGCATTTTGTCGACCCCAGCTACGAACTGCTGGATAAAGCTGACGCCTCCGGTCGCGTGAAGGCGTGGCTGGAAAATTCGATGTCCACCCGCGACCCCAATTATCAGGCGCGTCAATCGGTGATCGCTGTCGGCTCAGGTGGCCTGTTTGGTTTGGGTCTGATGCATGGCAAGCAGAAGATGCTCTACGTGCCCGAGGCCCACACGGACTTCATCTATTCAGTGATCGGCGAAGAGCTGGGCCTTTTCGGATGCGCCGGGGTGCTGACGGCGTTCATGGTGATCCTATGGCGCGGGCTGCGCCTATTTTGGATGGCCCCGGATGACTTTGGCCGATATCTGGCGTTGGCGGTGACGGTCTGCTTCACCGTCCAAGCGTTGATCAACATCAGTGTGGTGCTGGACCTGGGGCCCACCAAGGGCATCCCGTTGCCTCTGATCAGCTATGGCGGCACCTCGATGTTGAGCAGCCTGGTTTCGCTCGGCCTGTTGCTGAGTGTTAGCGAACGGGCGGGCTAAGCAGTGAACTTTGTGATGACCGGCGGTGGCACGGGCGGCCACGTCGTCCCTGCCTTGGCCGTGGCGGATGAATTGAAGAGGCGTGGACATGCGTGCAGCTTTATCGGTACGCGTGAGGGTTTTGAGGCGCGCCTGGTTCCCGCGGCGGGCTTTGAGATCGACTACATCCAGGTGGCCGGGCTGAACCGGGTGGGCCGAGCAGCGCAGTTGCGCACTCTGGCGCAGTTGCCCTTCACTGTGGCGGCTGCCTGGTCAATCCTTGAGCGGCGCCGACCGGCGGCGATGTTTAGCATGGGCGGCTATGTCGCGGGTCCGCCGATGCTGGCCGCCAAGTTGCAGCGACTGCCGCAAGTACTGATGGAACCCAATGCGATGCCGGGCCTGGTCAGCCGTTGGACCTCCGGGTGGGTGGCCAAGGCTCTGGTGAGCTTCTCCGAGGCCACCCGCTATTTCCCGCCCGGCGTGGCGGAAGTGACCGGGGTCCCGGTGCGGGAGCGGTTTTTTGCGGTGCCGCCCAAAGTGGCCGACGGCCGTCTGACCGTGCTGGTGACCGGCGGTAGCCGCGGGTCCCAGCGGTTGAACAACGCCGTTCGGGAAGCTTGGCCCTTGTTTGCCCATGCTGCGGTGCCGGTCCGGTTGATCCAGCAGACCGGTAGTGCCATGCAGGCGGAGATGGAGCGGGAGTTTCGCCAATCGGGGCTGGATGGTTTGGTGACTGCGTTTGTGGAAGATATGCCCGCGGCGTTTGCGGAGGCAGACCTGGTGATCTGCCGGTCCGGCGCCGGAGCGGTGGCGGAACTGGCCGCCGCCGGGCGGCCGGCCCTGCTGGTGCCATTCCCGTTTGCGGCCGATGATCATCAACGGCGCAACGCGGAAGCGCTGGAACGGGCCGGGGCGGCACGCGTGGTGCTGGATCACGAGTTGACCGGAAAACGTTTGTTTGAAGAAGTGATGACCTTGAGTGCCGTGCTGCAGCCGATGGCGGCGGCCGCTCACTCTTTGGCCAAACCGGAGGCCGCCCGGCGGGCGGCGACAGTGCTGGAACAGATAGCGAGAGTGCAATGACTACCATGATTGAGAACCAAGTAAGCATCCGCCCGATAGCGCCATCGCGCCTGGCGCGGGTTGATGGCCAGATGATCGCCCGCATTCTGGGTATGAGTTGGGAAGAGGTACAGACCGGGGCTGGAATTTTGTCCCCGGCAGCGAAGTCGTCGATTGACATCAGCTCCCAAAGCCGAAACAATAACAGCTAAAAATGTTTTTCAAGAAGCAACGCTTCCACTTCGTCGGCGCGGGCGGGATCGGCATGAGCGGTATTGCCGAAGTGTTGCTGAATTTGGGCTACGAGATCACCGGATCGGACTCCAAACTGTCTCCCACGACGGAGCGTCTGGTGGCTCAGGGCGCCCACATTTCCGAAGGCCACCGGGCCGAGAACGTCACCGGAGCCAAGGCCGTGGTCGTATCGTCGGCCATTGATCCGCGCAACCCGGAACTGCTGGAAGCCCGGCGGCTGCAGATACCGGTGATCCCTCGCGGGGAACTGCTGGCGGAGTTGATGCGGTTGAAGTTCGGCATCGCCATTGCCGGCAGTCACGGCAAAACCACCACCACCTCGATGACGGCCACCATCTTGAGCCACGCCGGCCTGGATCCGACCGTTGTCGTGGGCGGGCGCGTCGGCACGATGGGCGGCTCCAATGCGCGCGTGGGGCAGAGCGATTTTCTGGTGGTGGAATCGGACGAAAGCGACGGCAGCTTTCTCAAGCTGGCCCCGATTCTGGCCGTCGTCACCAACATTGACCGCGAGCACCTGGATCACTACGCCAACATCGAAGTCATCCGGGCCGCCTTCACCGACTTTGTCAATAAGGTGCCGTTTTACGGGGCCGCGATTCTGTGTCTGGATGATGAGAACGTCCAGCAGATTCTACCGGGCATCAAACGCCGCACCATCAGCTATGGCCACAGCACGCAGGCGGATTTGCGCGTGATGTCGGTGGTGGTGACTCCGTTTGTGAGCGAGTTCACGCTCGAGTTCCGGGGCCGCGATCTGGGCCGGTTTGAGTTGCACGTACCGGGTGCGCATAACGTCCTCAATGCCACCGCCTCCATCGCCGTGGCTTTGGAACTGGAAGTTCCGGTGGAGAAAATCCGTGAAGGCCTGGCGCTGTTTTCCGGCGTGGACCGGAGATTCCAGAAGCGCGGCGAAGCGGCGGGCGTGGTGGTGATTGATGACTACGGCCATCATCCGACGGAAGTGCGAGCGACGCTGGAAGCCGCGCGCACGTGCGGTTTCCGCAAAGTGCACGTGCTGTTTCAACCGCACCGGTATACACGTACCGCTCATCTGATGGATGACTTTGCCCGCAGCTTCAACGCGGTGGATACGGTGCTGGTGACCGACATTTATGCGGCCAGCGAAGCGCCCATTGAGGGTGTGACGGGTGAGGCCCTGGCGCAGCGGATCACCGGGTTTGGCCATCGCGGCGCGGCCTACGCGGGCAGCATGGCGGATGGAGTGGCGAAGCTGGCGGCCTTGGCGCAGCCCGGCGACGCAGTGATTACCCTGGGGGCGGGCAGCATCTGGCAAGCGGGTGAGGCTCTGCTGGCGGTATTGCGGGGGGCAGTATGAAGTGGCGCTACGCATTGTGGACTTCGGCGGTGGTGCTGGGCGCAGCCGCCAGCATTCTTGGCTGGCAGCAGCTGGATCATTTTCTGATCCGGGATCCGCGCTTTGCCTTGGCATCCCCGATTGAGGAAGAAGGTGGCAGCTTGATGCTGGCCGGAGCGAAACATGCCTCAATGGACAATATCTACCGCGTCTTTTCCCCGGACGCCGGGCGCAGCGTCTACTTGCTGCCGTTGGCGGAGCGGCGGCGGCAGTTGTTGGCGGTGGAATGGGTGCAGAATGCCACGATCACCCGTATCTGGCCCAATCGCTTAGCCGTCCGGGTGGAAGAACGTAAGCCGGTCGCCTTTGTGCAATTGGCGGGGGGCGAGACGGGCCTGGTGGATTCCGACGGCGTGCTGCTGCCGCCGGTGACGGCCGGGCAGTTTAAGCTGCCGGTGGTGACGGGACTGCGGCGGGAGATGAGTGAGGCGACCCGCCGGGAGCGCGTGCGCCGCATGCTGAAGTTGCAATCTGAGTTTGGGGCCGAGATGTCCCGGGTGTCCGAGATTGATTTGGCCGACATGGAGAACCTGAAGGTGGTGGTGGCCCGCGGAGATCGCGCGCTGACACTCTATTTGGGGCAAGCGCGCTTTGGCATCCGGCTGCGGCTGTTTCTTGAGAATCTGACGGAGGTGGACCAGAAGCTGCCCCACGCCCGGATTCTCGACCTGCGCCTGGAGGACCGGATTGTCTCCGTCCAGCCGGACCCCCAAGAAGGAGCGCCCAGTGCCGAGTAAACCCCTGATCGCCGCCGGCATCGATTGCGGTGCCGACCATACGCGCGTGGTGTTTCTGCGTCTGGAAGAGGGCCGGATTCATTATGCCGGCCATGCCTCCGGCGAGTCTCGCGGCTGGCAGCGCGGCCGGATGGCGGACCACCGGGCCGTGGCGGAGAGCATCAGGCAAACGGTGGAAGCGGCGGAGCAATGCTCCGGCTTGAGTGCCGAAGGCGCGGTGGCCGGATTAGGCGGGGGCGGCATTGACGGAGCCTCCACACGCGGACTCTATGAGTTTGGAAGACGCCGCACGATTACCCGTGATGACCTGGTGTACGCCATTGAGCGCGCCAGCAATCTGCGCCTGGATAACGACCGGCTGATCCTGATGGTCATGCCGCAGGACTTCACCGTGGATGGCCGCGCCGGGCTGATCAACCCCAGCGGCGCGCAAGCCTCCCGGGTTGAGGCCAACGTCCAGGTGATCACGGCCAGCCTGCAGGAACACGAGATTCTGGTGGCCGCCATTCACGAGTCACATTTGGCGGTTGAGGAAACGGTCTTTGAGGCCGTGGCCGCCGCCTACGCCGCCATTCTGCCCGAAGAGCGGGAACGTGGTGTGGTGCTGGTGGATATTGGCGCGCAGACCACCGAGGTGGCCGTCTATTCCAGCGACGCATTGATGGCCAGCGTCAGCCTGCCGCTGGGCGGCGAGCACTTTACGCGCGATCTGGCCTATTGCCTGAAGATTTCATTTGAAGACGCCCAAGCATTGAAGGAAGAATACGGTTGCGCGCGCATGGGCTATGTCGATGACGCCAATCTCATCGAGGTTCCTCCGCACGAGGGGCGCCCGCCGCGTGAAGTGACGCGCGGCCAGTTGAACGAGATTTTGGAAGCGCGCGCCGAAGAGCTGTTCCAGTATGTCCAGCGCGAAGTGGAAAACGCCGGCATGACGCGGGAACTGCTGGAGGGGGCCATCCTGACCGGCGGTGGGGCGATGTTGGCGGGGATGCTGGATGTGGCGGAGCGGGTGCTGGAATGCCCGGCGCGCAATGGCTTGGCGGTGGGCATTGTGGGCTTGCCGGACGAGTTAATGACGCCGGCTTGGACCACGGCGTCGGGTCTGGCGATGTATTCGGCACGGCTGAAAGCGTATCGGGATGGACGGTCGCGTCCGCCCGGCTTTTTGAACATGATTTTGCGGTAGTTGGCGGATCAGGCGGTAAGGAGTCACACGATGCTCGACCATCTCAAGTTTGAGATTCAGGATGATGGCGCACCCACGACGCGGATTAAGGTGGTTGGCGTCGGCGGCGGCGGGGCCAATGCCGTCGCGCGCATGATCAAGAGCGGCCTGACGGGCGTGGAATTCTACGTCCTGAATACGGATCAGCAGGCCTTGAATGCTTCGCCTGTACCGAACAAGCTAACCATTGGTGCCAAGATGACCCGCGGCTTGGGGGCCGGTGCTGATCCGGAGATCGGCCGTGAAGCGGCTCTCGAAGACACCACGCGCATCTGCGAGATTTTGGAAGGTGCCGACATGGTGTTTGTCACCGCCGGCATGGGCGGCGGCACGGGCACCGGCGCGGCTCCAGTGGTGGCGTCGCTGGCTAAGGAGATGGGCGCGCTGACGGTGGCGGTGGTCACCAAGCCGTTCGAATTTGAAGGTCCACGCCGCCGGCGGCAAGCCGAGAAAGGCTTGGCCGAACTGGCTGCGGCGGTCGATACCGTGATCCCGCTGCCCAATGACCGGTTGCTGTCACTGGTCCCGCCGGGCACCAGCTTTATGGAAGCCTTCCGCTACGCCGACGACGTGTTGCGGCAGGCCGTGCAAGGCATCTCCGACATCATCACCACACCGGGCCTGATCAACCGCGACTTCTCGGATATCCGCGCCATCATGCTGGGCATGGGCTTTGCCATGATGGGCACGGCCAGCGCACATGGCGAAAGGGCCGCCGTGCAGGCCGCGCAGGCCGCAATCGAATCACCGCTGCTGGAAGAAGGCGGAGTGGAGGGAGCCAAGGGCATCCTGATCAACATCATCGGCTCCAGCCAGTTGAGCCTGCATGACGTCAACGAAGCTTGCCTGTTGATCCGCCGCGCCGCCAACAACGAAGATGCGCAGATCAACTTCGGCGTTGTGCTGGATGAATCACTGGGCGACGAAGTGAAGCTAACCGTGATCGCCACGGGCTTTGAGCGCGCCTCGCTGCCCACCATTGAGCGGCCAGCGGCAGCCGGATCCAGCGTGGACCGTGGCCAGAACTTCCCGTTCGACGAGCCGGTCAAGGCACCCGCGCCCGCCGCGGTTCCAGTTGCAGTCGCACCTCCTGCTCCGGCAGCACCGCCGGAACCCGAGCCGAGCGACATCGAAGTCCCGGCCTTCTTGCGGCGGCGCCGCGCGTTCAACTAGAGGGCGCTGCGCCATCCAAGGCTCGCTAAGCTAGCAGGATGGACGTCCGCTCGTACGAACCTCGTGACCTTGATGCCCTGAGGGCAATCTTTGCCTCGAACGTCCCCACGTTCTTTGGCGCTGTCGAAGAACCGTCGTTTGAAGCGTTCATGGCGGCGCTTCCGGGGCCCTATTTTGTGGTGGAGCATGAGGGGCAAGTGATCGGCTCCGGGGGCTATGCCGACGCAAGGCTCACGTGGCTGATGTTTCATCGCCAATGGCATGGCCAGGGCCTGGGCCGCTTCATGCTGTTCTACCTGATGAAGCAGATCGGCGCGCAATCGATCACCCTGGGCACGACGCCCAATGTGGTGGCGTTCTACGAGAAGTATGGCTTCCGGGTGGTCAGCCGCACGCCTGATGGGTTTGCGCCGGGGTACGACAAGATCGAAATGATCAAGAAGATGGATGTGTGCCCCTAACACGGTGCGCGTAAACTGAGAAGGTGATCCGCCGCGTACTCTTTCTCACCTGTCTCACCTCCGCGTTGTTTGCCCAGAAGAATCTGTCGGGCACGGCGGAGATCAAGAAGTCGCTCGACAAGTTGAACACGCTGGGCAGCGTGCTGATGATTGCCGCTCACCCGGACGACGAGAACACCTC
>JBIKMK010000652.1:0-2996 GCA_044359315.1 Bryobacteraceae bacterium
TGATCCATTCGCTCAGATTCGACAAACTGTTGCAACAGCTCATAATCGATGCCTTCTCGCAATGGCAGAGAAATGACATCAGGCCTGCGCGATTCCAGGTTGAAGCTGGATAGCTGGAATCGGAGTCGGCTCGCCACTTCAGCGGTAAGTCTTATGAAGCGAAATGAAAAGCTCTCTTCACAACATCGGGCTTCTGCCATCTCGGTGCTCCTAGCGATTCCCATTCTTGAACTCGCGCGCCAATTGTAGAAGTTCTTCAAACGAGAAGTTGTCGCTCGCTCGGCGTCCCTCTAAGTTCTTTGTCTTCTCAACATAGCGGCCGAAGGCCCGCCCATCAACACCAACCTCCCGTGCGGCGGCGCTAATCTGCTTCTGATCGTTTGCATTTGCCCCCCTCGTCTTGTCTCGATACTCTCCGCCCTTGCCACCCCCGCTACCACCCCATCTTCCAGTCGAGCACAGCACACCACCCAGCGCGCCACCAACAACCGCCCCTCCCGCCGCGCCGCCCAGGGCCCCAACAGGGATGGTCGCGCCAGCCACTGGGCCACCCGCCAACCCCAGGCTTCCCACTCCCCCGCCGGCCCAGAAACCAATGGTGGAGCCCACTCCAGTGTAGTTTGCAGTGCACATCGGATCATGCGGGCCGGCCATGCGATCCATCATGGGCTGAGTGACCTGCTGCACTTGCTGGCCGAACTGCGCCGTTGAGAAGAACATCCGGTAGAGCATTTCTTCGAAGAACGTCAACCGTTCCTGCTGCGCGACCACGGTCACACAGTTCGGATTGCCGCCACAGGGATCGGGCTCATGTCCGTCCGGGTCAGAATAGACCAGCGGGCTGTTCGAACCGTAGCTATACAGATTCCAGCTCTGGGGATTGGCCGGGTCGGCAAAGCTAAACGGCTTGTACCGAGCGAGTTCAGGCAACTCGTTCCTCCGCTCCAACTCTGAGTTGGTACGATTCAAATTCGGGCCGCTTCGAGACCGTCAGACCATCGCCGTTTGAGAACGTCAGATGCAACCGTCCATCGGTTTCCACGGTTGCGGAGACGACCGAGCACTCTAGTAGCCTCATCAGGCTGGACTGGGACACTGGGAATGTTGTCATCTGACACTCATGAGTGTCACCGCGGACATGTTCAAAATCCTCCTCCACGGTCAGCAGGACCTGGCCTTGCAGATGAAGGTAGACACCAAACTGAGCGAAGCAAATGAGCTCAACGCTCTTGCCATTCAACACCTGGAGATCCTTAGTCGTGATCATGGCTTCCTCTCAAGGCAACGGAACGTGGGTCTCCCACTGCGGGCCGGGTTTCATGGTTGAAGGATTGATTCCTTGCCATCCACCATTCGGCATTGGCTTTTCTAGTCTCCAATACCCTTTTGGATACTGCGCTGTCGGCGGCATGACTCTAACCCTCCAGCCTGGTGGAACACTCGTCGGAGGAGACTGAGGCGGGTTGGTTGTGGGCCGGAAACTCGACGACGGCTTAGGCCCCCGCGGGCTGCCGCCACCTCCACCACTGCCCGTAGCGCTCATGCAGTTGATCATGCCGCCTGCATAACCCAAACCTGCACCGGCGCCGGGAAGGATCACCAGCGACGGGCTTAGCGTACCACCTGACGCGAGGCTCATTCCACTAGCACCAATGAAGCCGACAGCCGTGCCGGCAGCCATTGCCCCCGCGACACAATTGGAATCCCGCGGTCTGGCGAGCCATTCGAGCCCTGGCTGTGCCACCTGCTGCACTTGCTGGCCAAACTGCGCCGTCGAGAAGAACATCCGGTAGAGCATTTCTTCCAAGAACGTCAAGTGTTCCTGCTGCGCGACCACCGTGACACAGTTTGGATTGCCGCCACAGGGATCGGGCTCATGTCCGTCCGGGTCAGAATAGACCAGCGGGCTGTTTAACCCATAGCTATACAGATTCCAGCTCTGCGGATTAGCAGGGTTGGCATAAATGAGCGGCTCGTCCGGACTCGTGAACCGCCCTTGTGCCGCGCTCATATGCCGGAAGCCGAAGTAATCGAGGCCCGTCTCCGTATCTCGTTCCTTGCCGGTGAACCGCTGCCGAATGCCCGACGAGCCATAACAAGGAGCCGTCCGGTTGGCGAGCAGTTCCTCGCCGTAGGGCAGATAGTCAAAGCACCGCGCCACGTTCCCGGTCGAGTCCGTCGTGAGGCGGGTGCTGCCCAGCGGGTCTGTATGAAGAAAATGCCGCCCCACTTCAGGCGGCGCCTGAGTGGAATATTCTGCCGCTAACTGGCCGAAGGCGTCGTAGACAAACACCGTCGTCGCCCCGCCCGCCACACTCCGCACCCGGCGGCCTTCGCCATCGTAGGTGTAGGTGTAGCTGTTCTGTTCGGTCGTCACCAACCGGTTCTCGGCGTCGTAGATCAAGTAGTTGGACGGACTGGGCACAGTAGTAGTCAACTGCCGCAGATTCCCGGCGGCGTCGTAGACGGCTGCGGTGAGGCGATTGTTGTTATAGGCACCATTGTTGCGGAACGCGCTGACCCCAGTGGGCCGCAAACCGCCCGAGGGCAGATTGGCGCTGGCCGCGCCCACCCAGCGGTTGCCGAATTGGTCGTACCCAAACGTCTGGGACCAGCCCACTCCATTCTCCCCCGCCGTGGCTAGGCGGTTGAAGGCATCGTAGGTATAGGTCTGCCGCAACGGGCTCATTCCTGTCACCGAGATGGTCTGCGCTGTGACGTTGCCATTATTCTCGCCATCGCCATGCGGGCTTTACGGGCCTGGCGCGGGTCCAGTTTGCTCTCTTCGATCCCCGGTTCCGGGAACAGGCCGGGGCGGAAGCCGTTGGTGACGTCACAGTGGCCGCCAGTGGTGCCCAGGGCCTTGCCGGCGGTCAACATCCGTGGACCGGGCACTACCCCGCGCGCAATCGCGTTGCGCAGCCCGATATCGATCTGATCCGACGCGCCCAAATTGCGGACCGTCGTGAAGCCCGCCATCAGCGTCACCCGCGCGT
>JBIKMK010000653.1:0-2995 GCA_044359315.1 Bryobacteraceae bacterium
TGGTGTTTTTATCGTGATGCAGGCGGACATGAACTGGGAACTGCCGGCCACCGCTTATGACCGGCTGGGCTTCAACGACACGATCGTTGTGCTGTCCCAGGAAGTGCAGGCCTTCAAGAAGCCGGTGCTGCTGACAAACGGTGATACGCACTACCTGAAGATCGACAAGGAACTGCGCGGCCTGCGCTCGGGACGGCGCTTGGAAAACTTCACCCGCGTCCAGAACTTTAGCGATCTGGATGCGCACTGGTTGAAAGTCCGGGTGGAGCCGAACAACCCTAATCTGTTTGTCGTTGAGCAGGCGATTGTTCCGGAGAACGTTTTCGTTCACCCCTAAGCAGCCGGGCAGCGAGGCTAGTGGCCAGATACTGAACGCCGCGTCGGATGGCAACGCGAGGACCGATCACGCGGTCCTGGAGGACAGCGTACGCCAGCAGCGGCGGCCCCAACGCCACCAGCATCGGCTGCAGCCATTCACTCACGACATAGACCGGCGATGCCGGACCAGCGATGCGGCGCAGGATGCCCACCAGCAGGAGGGAGACGGCAATCGCGGCTGCGCCCGCGGCCATCAGCCGGATCCGCCGCCGCTCCGCCGGGCTGCGCAGAACCCGGTAGTTCCGCACCAGAATGGCCGCCATCAGACAGTAGGTGACGATGCCGAACCAGGGCTGAGAAGGACCGATCAGGAGGTCATAGAACTGGACCCAGGGGGTTCCCAATAACTGGGAGCGGCTGACATCGAGGCCGGTCAGGGCGATGAGGTTGCGGCCCACTTCTTCCAGCCAGACCGCAAATCCGAATGCCCACACCCCCTCCGGGCCCAGGACCAGAACGGGGTTTGCGGCAGCGCCACCGGAAAGTTGGCCAAGAACTGCAGCGCGGCGCAAAAGTGCAGCGGGTAGATGGAATAGATCACCAAGGCGGCGATTCGCTCCAGGTTGCCCTGATAAGCACCCACCATCATCTGAAGAGTCTGCCGGCAAAAGATCAGCGCCACCAGAACGAAGCAGCCGAACATCCAGCGGGCGGTGGTGGAACCGGGGCGCCGCAAGCTGGTGAGGCCGACCACCAGGGTGAGTAGGCTGAAGCTGATGTTCTGAATCAAAAACCAGATGGAGTAGGTGGATCTCTGAGGCATGATCTCCACGGGCAATGGCTGGCCAGCGCGCACCAGTGACAACCGCACCGGCCGGTCCGGCTGAAGGCGCACAAGGTAAGGGCCGATGCCCCGATAAGAGGCGCGCAGATCGCCGTCGACGCCGATCAAGCGATCGCCCTTCCGAACACGGCCATGAGCAGGTGAGTTGAGGGTTACGCTGGCGGCCACCCAGCCATCGCCGGACGGCAACCAGTAGACACCCAAGGAGGCCGGACGGTGGCGGCCAGTTAGGACGATGCCGATCGTCGCCACCTGGAGCAGGAAGACGGTGCCCGCTACCAGACTGGCGAACCAGAAAAAAGGGGACCGCGCGGGTGCCTGGGGCGTCACGCCGGCACCATCCGGGCCCGATTGATTTCGCAGGTGGCGCAGTAGAAGAAGGCGCCGACGAGGCCGGGTTGAGGTACGCGTGCCCGCCACCAGATATCGAGCCGCCGCCTCAGTTGGAGCGATGCGCGCATATCAGTCAATTGTTCGGCGGCGGCGCGGTTGGGTTGACCGTCACGTGCGTCCTGATCGAGGTCACAGACGTCATCCGGCCGGCAGGGCCAGTTGCCAATAATCGAGGACGTGACCGCCAAGACCCAGCTCTGCCGACAGTTATGGCAGGCAACCGCGCCTTACTGGCCCTCCGCCTGCGAAGTGAGCGCCGCGGCGCGCTTGACGTGCTTGTCGAACCAGCCAATCTGCTCCGCCAGCACATGCTCAATCGTTTCGCGGGCCGAATAGCCATGCGATTCAAAGGGCAGAAACACCAGCCGCACCGTCCCGCCGTTGCCGCGGACGGCCTGGTACATGCGGTCGGACTGGATGGGGAAGGTGCCCTGGTTATTGTCAGCTTCGCCGTGGATCATCAGCATCGGTTCTTTGATCTTGTCGGCGAACATGAAAGGCGACATCTTCAGATAGATGTCGGAAGCTTCCCACAAAGTCCGCCGTTCGCTCTGGAAGCCGAACGGGGTCAGCGTGCGATTGTAGGCACCACTGCGGGCGATACCCGCCCGGAACAAGTCGGAATGCGCCAACAGATTGGCGGTCATGAAGGCACCGTAACTGTGGCCACCGACGCCGACGCGGTTCCGGTCCGTGACGCCCATCTCCACCGCCTTATCGATGGCGGCTTTGGCGCTCGAGACGATCTGATCGATATAGGTATTGTTCACCGTCTCCGGGTCGCCGACGACCGGCATGGCGGTTTCATCCAGCACGGCGTAGCCATCCAGCAGGAAGAACAGGTGCGAGTAGCCCGAGAGCGTTGAGAAGCGCTGGCGGGAACCGGAGACCTGGCCCGCCGTATCAGCATCATTGAATTCGCGCGGGTACGCCCACACCACCGTTGGCAGCGGCTTACCGGGCTGATAGTTAGGCGGCAGATAGAGCGTGAATGAAAGCGGCACACCATCGGGGCGCTTGTAGGTGACCAACTGTTTCTTGATGCTGCGCAACTGCGGCACCGGATCGGCAAAGTTGGTGACGGCCGTCATTTTGCCGGCGGCGTCGCGGATGAAGTAATTGGGCGGCTCCGTGGGGCTTTCGCTGCGGATCAGCAAACGCTTACCTTCTTTGTCGAGCGCACCGATCAGTTCCTGGTACTTGTCGGGGGCGGACTGGAACAGGCGCTCAGTCTTGAGCGTCGCCAGTGACATGCGGTCCACAAAAGGCTGATCGCCCTGCGCTGACGCGCCGTCACCTTTCAGCAGTACCTGCCCGTCGGTGACGTCGACGACACGGCTGCCGCTGGCCAGCATCTTCATCTGGATCTGGCCCGGGTCCTTGTAGCGGTCCTGGATGTTGCGGCTGAAGACGGTCTTGGTCGCGCCACCTTTTTCGACG
>JBIKMK010000083.1:0-10693 GCA_044359315.1 Bryobacteraceae bacterium
GATAAGGCACCACCGCCAACGGGAAAAGCTGAAGCGCCAAGGCCGTTGGCGCAATCATCCATAGGCGCCCCCGCCTGCTCCACAACCATCGGCCCGCCTGGTCCAGCCAACCCAGGGCATCCCACCACCACATGGCCGCCAGCGCCAGCGAGAACAAGAACAGATACTCGAGGAACCACAGATGCAACGGGGCCGCGTGCACTTCGGCTGACCCGTTCCAACGCGCCACCCAAACCATCACTGGCGTCAGTAGGGACAGGGTCACCACCCACGGCAGCAAAATGCGGCGGGCCCGGTTGCGAAGAAAATGGCTACCGCCGTAGCGCAACAGCAGTCGCCGGCCGAAGAATCCGGCCAGAAAAAAGAAAATCGGCATGCGCCAGTGATGGATCACCAGCAAGAGAACCGTCACGCCCACACTTCGCTCCGGCGAAACCCAGTAGCCGGGAGAAGTCCCTCCGCTGGCATAGGGGATCCCGGCATGCACCACGATCCCCAGCAGCATCATCAAGGCGCGCAGCAAGTCCAGGCCCGGCAACCGCTCGGCTGGCACGCCACTCAGCCCGGCAGGCACCACGGCTTCAACTCCGCTTGGGCGGTATCGCCAGCGACAGTGCGACAAAGCTCACCAGCAGTGCCCCAATCACGCCCAGCGACCAGACAATCGGGATATGCGGGGCCTGGACGCCATTCCACCAAACCATCTTCAGCCCCACAAAGATCAGCACTCCCGCCAAGCCATACTTCAGCAGGTGGAACCGGTCCAGCGCACCCGCCAGCATAAAGTACATCGCCCGCAAGCCCAAAATGGCGAAAATGTTGGAGGTGAACACCACCAGCGGCTCTTTGGTTAATGAGAAGATCGCGGGCACGCTATCGATGGCGAAGACCACATCAGTCAGTTCCAGAAACAGCAACCCCACCATCAGCGGCGTCGCATGCAGCACACCATCGACGCGTTTGAAGAAGCGTTCGCCATCCATTTCCGGCGTCACCGGCAGAAAACGCCGCAGCAGCTTGATGATCGGATTGCGCTCTGGCTCAATCGACTCTTCGCCCAGCCCAAATGCCATCTTGCCGCCGGTGTAGAGAAGCAGAACGCCAAAGAACATCACCACCCAGTGGTAGCTCATCAGCATGGCCCCCAGGCCGACAAAGATGGCCCGGAACACAAACGCCCCCACAATGCCAAAGAACAAGACGCGGTGCTGGAAACGAGGCGGAACCGCGAAGTAGTTGAACACCACGACAAAAATGAAAATGTTGTCGAAGCTCAGCGCCCGCTCCACCAGGTACCCGGCGGCAAATTCAAGACCCACCTGGCGGGCCAGTTCAGGCGGTAGCTGCGTCGTGGCCCAAAGATAGAAGACCCAGTTGAAGACGCCCGCCACCAGGAACCACACCACGGTCCAGATGGACGACTCCTTCAGCGATATTTCGTGCGGCGTCCGGTTAAAGACGCCCAGATCCAACGCCAACAAGACGATAATCAAGCCCGTGAAGGCAAGGTACACCCACCAATACTCAGCTATGGGAAACAAGGGAAGCTCTCCCCAATTTCGCACAACCTGGCGGGTCCGATCGCAACATTCGCCATAATCGAGAAATGGAATCGCCGCTGGCCGCTATTGAGCCATCCATCAGCCGCTTCGCGCAACAGCACCCAGGGAGTCAGGTCTGGATCGCCGCCCGGAATCTCGATTCCGGTGCCGAGTACGGCCGGGCGGCCCATGAGCAGGTCCGCACCGCCTCGACGATCAAGCTCCCCATCCTCTGCGCCGTCTACCAGGCCGCGGCCACCGGTAAGCTGCGCATGGAGGAGACCGTGCCCCTGAATGCCGATGACAAAGTGGCGGGCTCAGGCGTCATCCGCGAACTAGCCGACGGCACGCGGCTCTCCATCCGTGACCTCGGTCACGTCATGATCGTCATCAGCGACAACACCGCCACCAACCTGATCCTCGACCGGATCTCGGCCGACTACGTCAACGAATGCCTGGAGCAATGGGGATTCGTCGCCACCCGCTCCATGCGCAAGATCCTGGGCGACGGCAAGAACCTCAAGCCCAACCCCTCCGGCCACAGCCAGCAAGGTCTGCTGGCGGTCAACAAGCGGTTCGGGATCGGCTCATCTTCCCCACGGGAGATGGTGCGGCTGCTCGAAATGCTGGAACGCGGCCAGATCGTCAGCGCCGCCGCTTCTCAGGAGATCATTGCCACCTTGAAGCGGCAGCAGTACAAGGACGGCATCGGCCGGCGCATCGAAGCCCAGATGCCCGTCGCATCCAAATCAGGCTCACTCGACGCTCTTCGCTCGGATGTCGGGTTGGTCTACAGCCCCAAGGGCCGCCTGGCGATCGCCATCACGGTGGACGGACTCCCCAACATAGACTACTCGCCCGACAACCCGGGCAACATCCTGATCGCCGACCTCACCGCGCTGCTGCTGGCCGGGCTTACGCGCTAGGGCCGTTCAACACCGAATCCATCCGGTCTTCGTCGAACTCCCACTGCAGTTCAAAGCCTTTCACGATCCCGTAGATCGCTTCGTCAAAGAACAAGTCCAGCGCCGAAGTCAGGTCATACTCTCCATGCAGTTCCACCGCGTCCGGCCCCATGCGGTGGTCCCGCACATATTCGCGCACCGCTTGCTTGATCACCTGCAGCTTCCGCACCACCTGCATCGCGGGCATCCCTTCCGCACAGCGGATCTGACCCAGGGCGACGTATCGCCGGTGAAGCTCCACCCGGTCACCTGCCACCAGCCAGAAGCTGAGGTTGTGCAGAATCTCATAAGCCCGATCATGAATCTCGGCGGGCTTCATCTGGTGATAGTTGGAAGAGCGGGGATCAGCTGCCAAGCGGCGGGCAGCCAATTCAGCGATCTCCCTCCAATTGGACTCGATCAGCTGGGTCAAACGGGCAGAAAACATGGGAACTAGTGAACCTCGCACAGTCCGACGCGCTTCGAATTAAAATAGTTTCATAATTCAAAACACGTTCTGTACCGGGCCATCGTCAGCCGCCCGGGGCGCTCAAGTTGGCCCGCCGCGAAAGCCCGGCCTAGTGCAGCGTCGCCGCGATGATCAGCGCGGCCCCCAGGACGATTGCCGCCGACAGAGCCCCCGCGCCGTCCGCCTTCGCCCGGTTGAACAGCTCTGGCATCACGGCCATGGCCAGCCGGATCACCGCCGCATACACCGCCAACGCTGCCAGCGAGTACAGCAAGGCATTGGGTAAAGAGCTCATCCGATTCACTTTACAATGAAGGAATATGTCCGTGTCTGACTCCGGCGATTTCTATCGCATTTCGAAGCTGCCCCAGTATGTTTTTGCCATCACCAATGAGATGAAGGCGCGCCTGCGCGCCGCAGGCGAAGACGTCGTCGATTTCGGCATGGGCAATCCCGATGGACCTACGCCCAAGCCGATTGTCAGCAAACTCATCGAGGCCGTCCGCAACCCGCGCAACCATCGCTATTCCGTCTCCAAGGGCATCCCGAATCTCCGCATCGAGATCGCCCGCCGGTATGAGCGCAACTACGGCGTCACGCTCGACCCCGACAAGGAAGTCATCGCCACCATCGGGGCCAAGGATGCCCTGGCCCACCTGATGTTTGCCGTGCTCGGCCCGGGCGACGTCGTGGCCACCCCGGACCCGGCCTATCCCATTCATCAATGGGGCGTCATCATGGCGGAAGGGCATGCCTGCCTACTGCCCATGCCCACCCCGGCGGAGTTTCTCAATCGGCTGAAGGATCTGTTTGCCACCTCCGCGCGGAAGCCCAAAATGATCCTGGTCAACTTCCCGCACAACCCCACCACCCAGTGCGTCGACCTGGAGTTCTTCAAGGAGATCATCCAACTGGCCCGCCAGCACGGCACCATGGTGCTGCACGATTTCGCCTATGCCGACCTGGGCTTCGACGGCTACAAGCCCCCCAGCATCCTGCAGGTAGAAGGCGCCAAGGAACATGCCGTCGAGATCTTCTCGATGACCAAAAGCTACAACATGGCGGGCTGGCGCGTCGGCTTCTGCCTGGGCAACCCGCGCATGATCGCCGCCCTGGCCCGCATCAAGAGCTATCTCGACTACGGCATCTTCCAGCCCATCCAGATCGCCGCCATCATCGGCCTGCGCGACTGTGAAGAAGAAACCAAGAAGATCTGCGAGATCTACGAAAAGCGGCGCAACGTCCTGGTCGATAGCCTCAAGAAGGCCGGCTGGCCCATCGAGAAACCACAGGGTTCGATGTTCCTGTGGGCCCCCATTCCCGAACCCTTCCGCGAGATGGGCTCGTTGAATTTCGCCAAACTGATGCTGGAGAAAGCACTCGTCGGCGTCGCCCCCGGCATCGGTTTCGGCCCCTCCGGCGATGGCCACGTGCGGTTCGCCTTCATCGAGAATCATCACCGCACCCGTCAGGCGGCAGCCTCCATCAAACGGTTCCTGAAAGCGGGTCCGCCCCGGTAAATGGATGGCCACCGCCTCAATTGACTCCGCGCATGCCGAGATGGTGCCGTTGCGGCACCTGCAAGCCGAAGACCTGGAAACCCTCCTGGTCGAGGAAACTGCGGTCTGGCGGCGGGAACTCAGTTGGGACTTCGCCCCTTCAGCCGCTCTCGTCCGCCGCTATCTGGACATGCGCGGCCTGGAAGGCTTTGCGTGTTTTGTCGGTGGCCGCCCCGCCGGCTACATCTACTTCGTCGAGGAAGACCACAAGGCGCTGATCGGCGATGTCTACGTCTTGCAGGCCTACTCCGGCCTGGATCTCGATCTCCGCCTGCTCCAGACCGCCATGCGCGAGATCCAACTGCGCACCTCCATCCGCCGTGCCGAATCGCAATTGCTGCTGCTTCGAGTGGCCCCGGAACGGCTCCCCGCGTGGCGAAACTTGACGGTGTTCGACCGGCTCTTCATGATGGCCGGCACCACCCAAACGGTACCGTTCGCCATCCCGCAAGGCTACGATCTGGTCCCCTGGAATGAACTCCGCCAGGAAGAAGCCGCGCACCTGATCGCCGACTGTTACCGCCAGCACATCGACAGCCAGATCAACGACCAGTACCGCGACGTCGCCGGTGCGCGGCGATTCCTGCTCAACATCGTGCAGTACCCCGGCTGCGGCAACTTCTTCTCGGAAGGTGCGGTGGCCGCCATTGATCGCACCGGCCGCCTGGCGGGCCTGTCGCTCACCAGCATGGTCGGGCCCCACACAGGCCACATTACGCAAATCTGCGTCGGCACTCATGCCCAAGGCCAAGGCTTAGGCGGAGCCCTCCTGGCCTTCTCGCTCAACAGTTTCGCCGCCTGTGGCTGCAAAGACGCCAGCCTCACCGTCACCGGGAGCAACAGCAGCGCCGTGCACCTCTACCGCAACTACGGCTTCACCATTGCCCGCCGCTTCCGGGCCTATGTCTGGCAAGGCTGGCGCTAGCGTCGACCCGCGCCCTTAGGCGGCCACGCCGGACTCCACGGACTGCACAAACAAATAGAACCCAAACATCGGCTTCAGACTTCCCCGCCCCCAGCGGTTCATCTTCCAGTGCGCCTGCACCCAACGCACCTCCGGATGCTTGCTCAGGTCCATCAGCATCGAGTAAGTCCCGCAGTAGAACTTCTGCGGAAACGAGACCACGGGATGCTCACTCCACGTCACACCGTCGCTTGAGCCCCAGATACTGACATCCAGGCTCTGTTGCTCCAGCGCCCGCGTGATGCCCAGCGTCAAGCGCAGCACCCGCCCCGCCTGCCCGCTCACATCCAGGGCCGGGCCGCTGCCATTCTCCTCAGCATCGATTTCAGGAACCAGAAAGGCCGGAAGCATAGTGAAATCAGCCTCAGGACAGCCGCCGGAACTTCTCCCGGGCGGCCTCCAACGTCTCAAATTTCTTGCAGAAGCAGAAGCGGATCAGCTGTGATCCTTTCGCCGGATCTTCAAAAAAGCTCGACCCCGGCACCGCCGCGACGCCGACGTTCTCCACCAGATGCCGCGCAAACGCGTGGTCATCAGAAAAGCCAAAAGCAGAAATGTCGGCCATCACATAGTAAGCGCCTTGCGGCGTAAACGGCTTGAAGCCCGCCTCGCGCAAGATCTCCACTAACTTGTCGCGCCGCTCGCGATAGTGCTCCGACAGATCGGAGTAGTAATTGACGGGAGAGGCCAACGCGTGGACACCCGCGGCCTGCAACGGCGACGCCGCGCCAACAGTGAGAAAATCGTGCACCTTGCGGATCGTCTCGGTCAGATCCGGCGCGGCCAGCACCCAGCCCACCCGCCAGCCCGTCACCGAGTACGTCTTCGACATCGAATTGATGGTGATGCACCGGTCCCGCATACCGGGCAACGTGATCATCGGGACATGCTCGGTGCCGTCGTAGAGAATGTGCTCGTAGATCTCATCGGTGATCGCCAGCGCATCGTACTCCTGGCAAAGCTGCGCGATGAACTCCAGTTCCCCCCGGTCAAACACTTTGCCGGTGGGATTGTTGGGCGTGTTCAGAATGATGGCTTTGGTTTTGCTGTTGAAGGCCCGAGCCAGTTCTTCTCGATCAAACGTCCACACCCCACCTTCCGCCGCCGGCGGGTAGAGCGTCACCAGACGCCGCGTCGCCCCGCACAGCATCGTGTCCGGGTGATAGTTCTCGTAGAACGGCTCAAACACCACAATCTCGTCGCCCGGATTCGTCGTCGCCAGCAACGTCGCGATCATGCCTTCCGTGGCGCCGCAGCAGACCGTGATCTCGCGCTGCGGATCAAACTCCGCGCCATAGGTTTCGCGATACTTGCGCGCGATCGCGTCACGCAGCGGCTTGGCACCCCAGGTGATCGAATACTGATTGATGTCCGCGTTGATCGCCTCGCAGGCCTTTTCCTTGATGTCCGCCGGAGCCGGAAAATCGGGGAAGCCTTGCGCCAAATTCACCGCGCCATGGATGATCGCCTGGCGCGTCATCTCCCGGATCACC
Organism: Bryobacteraceae bacterium; assembly: GCA_044359315.1. Taxonomy (GTDB): domain Bacteria; phylum Acidobacteriota; class Terriglobia; order Bryobacterales; family Bryobacteraceae; genus JAPKYZ01. Next base: position 6,971 of record JBIKMK010000083.1, read on the forward strand.
GATTCGGTAAACTGCGCTGTCCGCGCGCTGGCAAACCGCTGGCGGTTCGCTGAAAGTACTGTCCCAGCCATTTATTGAGATTAGCCGAAAACCGCGTCCACTCAACACCGGGAGGCGGGGTGGAGATAAATTCGGCTTGTGACGCTTCAACCTCCATTCGACCGGATCGTTATTGAGCCCGGCAAGCTCGGTGGTCAACCCTGCATCCGAGGCCTCCGGATCAGCGTCCGGCGCGTCCTGGAACTCTTGGCAGCCTACGACGATCGCGCTGAGATCTTCGTGGACTACCCCGAATTGGAACCTGAAGACTTCCGCCAGGCACTGGCCTTTGCAGCGGGTCACCTGGACGGCAGCATCGACCACCTTCTCGACGCGGCATGATCCGCCTTGTACGGGTCAGGATGTTGCCACTTTAGTTTGCGGCGGCGAGCGAGGAGGCCTTCCCCGCAGGCCCATAGAGCCTCCGGTACATGTCCGCATTGCGCATCACGGCCTGCACGTAATCCCGGGTCTCCAAAAACGGGATGATCTCGACAAACTCCGCCGGCTCGCGGAATGGGCCGTACTTTTGCCAGCGGTCCGCGCGCGTCTTGCCCGCATTGTAGGCCGACAGCGTCACTTCCACTTGGCCATCCTCGGCATCCAGCCATTTGCGGAAATGGTATGTCCCCATCTGAAGACTGATCTCCGGCTTATAGAGCATGGCCAGCGTAAAGCCCTTGATCCCCAGCTTGCGGCTGATCTCGCGGCCCGTCGCGGGCATCACCTGCATCAGCCCCTGCGCTTTCGTGCGGGACAGTGCCCTCGGATTAAACTCAGATTCCTGCCGGATCAAGCCCGCCACCAGATAAGGGTCCAGGTTCTGGCTCCGCGCAAATCGCTCGACGTCCTCGCGGTAGGGCAGTGGATAGACCAGCCGCCAAAACTCCTTCGGTGCCCCCTCGATCGGCACCGAAAGATAGCCCGGAAAGATGCCCTTGATGAACCGCATCGCCCGGTCCGGCTCACCGCGCCGGTCCGTCAACTTGGCCAGGGTAAACGCCAATTGATGCGCCGGGACGCCCTGCCGCCCGGCATACCGTAACTCACGCTCAGCATAGTCATCAAGACCAGCCGTCGCCAGCAGCCCCGCCCGTTCCTGCCGCAACTTCAAATCACTGGTGGGTTCAAAACTCAGCCGCTGCGCATCCGGCACCCGGCCCGTCACGCCACCTCGCTCGCGAGCCAGCATCGCGTAGTAGTAGTTGGGAAACTGCTCCGCCACCCGCGTGTAGAAATTGCGGGCCACAGCCGAGTTCTTTTGCGTCTCTGCCAGCCGGCCCAGAAAATACCAGGCGGCACTGGTCTGATTAGCGGTGGGGAACCGCTCGGCAAAGGCATTCAACTGCTGGTAGGCATCCGGACGCCGGTCGGCATAGGCTTGATACGCCACTTTCCAGTGGCAATAGGGCAGCGAATTCGAATTGGATTGCGTCTCGGCACACAGCGCGAAATATTTTTGCGACTCCGGATACTGCTCCGAGGCCAGCAGCGAATTGCCCACGGACACCAACGCCTCCGTCGCCCAGCGGGTAGCTGGATACAAACGCCGGATCGATGCCGCCGTTTCCTCCATCAACGAAGTCTCTTTGGCCTTGCGAGCCGCTTCGGTCAACCAGTACAACCGCTCCGCATCCGTCTCGGGCGCGGCCGCCGTCGCCTCACGCAGCACCCGCAGCGCCGCGGCGTATTCCTTCGCCCGGTAGTGCGTGGCCCCCACGCGGACCCGCGCCAAATCGCGGTCCGGCCCGGTCAGCTCATTCATCGCCGCCAGATACTCCGTGCGCGCCTCAGTGTTGTCGTTCAGCTCGAACAGACGGTGCGCCCGTTCCAATCGTTGACGCGCAGTCAGCGCGATGCCCGCCCGCAGCAAAGCCGTGCGCGCCGCCGCGCCATCGGAGGTTTTCGGATGGGCCACATAAAGATGCGTCCACGCCTGCGCCGCCGCCGCGCCTTGACCCGCGGCATCCAACGCATTCCCCAGCAGCGCTTCGGCCGCCGGTTGATCCAGGCGCGCATAGCGGTCGCGCACCAGTGCCACGGCCTTGTCGGCTTCGCCCAGTTCGACGTAGGCGCGCACCGCCAGCGCCACCGCCCGCGTCTCCACCGGTGAGGCCGTCACCTCTGTCGCCACCTTCACCACCTCGCGATACTGGCCACTGTCCGCCAGGGCCTGCGCGAGAAAAAAGTGGAGATAGTCCCGCAGTTGTGGCAGCCGCTTCTCGAGCTGCCGCAAGGAAGTGACCGCCCGCTCCGGCACTTTGCTTTCGATGTCGTGCACCGCCAGCGCCAGTTGAGCGACAGCCCCGGCCTGATCCTTAGCGTGCGCTTGGGCAAACTTCTGCAGTGCGGTACGGCCCGGCACCGTGGGCTTGGTGCGCAATGTGCGCGCCAGCGCCTCAGCGGACTGGCCATAGCCAACCCCGGCCAGCGCCATCAATCCCACGCAACTAAGCCAGAGGGCCCGGATACTCTTCTCCCAACCGCATGTCGTCATCCTGCGCCAGCGTCCGCACCAACTCTAGATGCAGGTAGTCCACCATCGTTGCTGACGCACTCATGAAGTCGCTCTCATATTGACGACGCGCGCCGTCAATCGGTAGTTGCAACGTGTCGTAAAGGCGCCCACCCTCGCGCCCCGCCGCCACCGCATCCGGATAAGCCATCAGCATCTCAGCCACCTTCACGCGAGCAAACCGTTGCGCCCGGAGATGCATCTCCTGCTCGGCCTTGGGCAAGGACTCCCACGCTGGCCGGGCCACCGGAGCCGGCGCGGCCGCAATCGCCAGCAGCGTCTTGTCCTGCGGGCGAGCCAACGCCGCCACTGAGGTCAGCAATTCCAGCGCGCTCGGCTCAACCGGCTCTTCCGCCACCAGCACAAACGCCTTGGCGATCGGAAACAGATAGACGCGCCCCGGGCCGGCAAAACGGTCCGACACTTCATCGCGCGTGCGCACGGCCACCACCAGCTCGCCGCTTTCAATCACGCTGGCCAGCGCTGCCGCCTTCGCTTCGGCTGCGGGCACCAGGGTGCTCTTCGAACAGAACCGCCCCGTGATGTCCAACACCGTGGCCGACCATTCCGCCATATCCGCTGCTTGGCGCAGCCGCCGGACGCCTTGGTTGAGCTGCTCGGCCAACGCCCTCTTCTCGCTTTCGGCGATGCGTTTCACGTGCCCAAGAGCGGCGTCGAGTGCTGACTGAGGTGCCTCCATCCTGCCCTCATGGTAACGTAGCCTTCGATGACCACAGGCATCTCCATTACCCGCCGGGGCGCCCTGCTGACCGCCGCCGCGGCATCCACGGCCTTTGCGGCCAACGACAAGATCAACGTTGCCCACATCGGCGTCGGCATCCGCGGCACCCAACTGCTCGAGAACTTCAAGAAAGTCGCCGGAGCCGAAATTGTGGCCGCCTGCGATATCTACGATGGCCACTTGACCGCCGTCCGCGAGGCCACCCGCCCCGACCTACCTGTCACGCGCGACTATCAGGAGATTCTCGCCCGCAAGGATGTTGATGCGGTCGTCATTGCCGTGCCGGACCATTGGCACCTGAAGATGGCCCTGGACGCGCTCGCCGCGGGCAAGCACGTCTATCTTGAAAAGCCGATGACCTGGTCCATTGAGCAAGGCGTCGAACTCCGCCGCGTCGTCGAAAAGTCCGGCAAGGTTTTGCAGGTCG
>JBIKMK010000655.1:0-2985 GCA_044359315.1 Bryobacteraceae bacterium
GGCATGGACATCCCGCGCCCCAACATGAGCTGGCGCAGCGGCATGCTGGGCATTGAGGGCGAGGCTGTCGATGGTCCGCTGGCCGAATTCTTTGGGACCAAGGAAGGCGTCCTGATCCGCAACATCGGCAAAGGCACCGCCGCCGAGAAGGCCGGCCTGAAGGTGGGTGATGTACTGACGAAGGTGGATTCGAATGCCGTGGCCACGCCGCGACAGATCACCAGCACCATCCGGAGCCTGAAAGAGAAGCGCACCTTCCCGGTGGTGGTGGTGCGGGAGAAGCGGGAAATGACGGTCAGTGTCACCGTGGAAGAACCGGCGGAGCGGCCCGCCTCCGCCCCCCGGGCCCGCAGCGTCAACAACGAATAGCTGAGGCGGGCGACAAGCCAGCGGCCGCAACACAACATATAATCGCGGGGATGCGAGTCCTCGCGATTTTAGTTTTTGCGCTCGCCTTCGCAGCGCCGATGGCCGCTGGTGCGCCTCCCGCCGATGGAGCAGCCGTATTCGCCACTCGTTGCGCGGCCTGCCACCGGGCAGGTAGCGAGACCCGTGCCCCTTTGCCCGCTGTTCTGAAGCAGCTCAGCCGGGAGGCCATGATCAAGGCGCTCACCACCGGCAGCATGAAGGAGCAAGGCAGCCAGTTGACCGATGAAGAGCGGGCGGCAGTGGTCACTTTCGCCGCCTCCAGCCTGGACGCCACCGCCGACACCGCCAACACCTGCCCCGCCCCGATGCCGAAGCTGTCAAAGTTTGCAGGCTGGCAGGGCTGGAGCCCCAGCCCCGGCAATACCCGCTATCTGCCCATTACTCTCGATCCCACCAAGCTGAAGCTGGCCTGGGCGTTTGGCCATGCGGGCTCCGCCAATGCGAACGGGCAACCCGCCGTCGTCGATGGCGTGGTCTTTGTCGGTGGCGAGAAAGGCATCCTGACCGCCCTCGATAGCCGGACCGGCTGTGAGCACTGGCGCTTTGCCTCCGAGGCCACCGTGCGGACCTCCGTGCTGTTCCACCGCAGCCTCGCCTTGTTTGCCGACACCAAGACCAACGTCTACGCCATCGATGCGCAGACCGGCAAGCAGGTCTGGAAAGTGAAGCTGGACCCGCATCCGTTTGCCCGCATCACCGGCACGCCCGCGTTGCACGAAGGACGGCTCTACGTGCCCATCTCCTCCGCCGAAGAAGTCCCCGCCGGGAATCCCAAGTACCCCTGCTGCACCTTCCGCGGCAGCGTCGTCGCACTGGACCCCGCCGATGGACGCCAGCTCTGGCAGCACTTCCTGATCCCGGAAGTACCGCAGCCGACGACGAAAAGTTCCGCCGGCACGCAGCTCTACGGACCAGCCGGGGCGGCCATCTGGCTGACCCCGACCATCGACCCGGCACGCAAGCTGCTCTACATCGGCACCGGCAACTCCTACACGGACCCGCCCAGCCCGTACAGCGACGCGATCGTCGCGCTGGATCTGGCGACCGGCGAGCGCAAGTGGCACCAGCAACTGACGCCTAATGACCGCTGGAATCTCGGTTGTGTCTCGCCCTTCAAAGCCAACTGTCCCCCCGAAGCCGGCGAAGATTATGACTTTGGTGCCTCGCCGTTGCTAGTCGGCAAACTGCTGATCGCCGGGCAGAAGTCGGGCATTGTCCATGCGCTGGACCCTGACCAGGCCGGCAAGATCGTCTGGCAGACCCGGGTGGGCAAAGGCGGCGCGCTGGGCGGCGTCGAGTTCGGCATCGGTGCCGACGCCCGCGCCGTCTACGTGCCAGTCTCCGACTTCAACGGCCGCAATCCCACGGCGGGCGGCGGGCTGTACGCGCTGCAAATTGGCACGGGCGAGAAGCTGTGGCACACGCCTGCCCCGGAACTGACCTGCAAAGGGACACCCGCCTGTAACGCCGCCCAAATGGCTCCGCCCACCATCCTCCAGAACATCGTCTTCTCCGGCTCCATGGACGGCCACCTGCGCGCCTACGACTCCAAGTCCGGCGCGATCATCTGGGACTTCGACACGCTGAAGCCATTCGACACAGTCAACCGCGTCCCGGCCAAAGGCGGCTCGCTCAACTCAACCGGCCCAGTGATCGTCGGCACAGGCGGCCCCGGCACGATGCTGTTCGTCCAATCGGGCTATGGTTCCTTGGGTGGCATGCCGGGCAATGTGCTGCTGGCGTTCCGGGTGGAATAGCGGGCGCGTCTGCCTCCGGGCCGCGTTCAGGAACCGAGCCGCGACGAGCAGGAGCGGGCTGCCCTCCACACGCGCATCCGTTCCGTTGATCGAACAGGCCCCTCCTGCGGGTCGGGGCTCGGTCCGAGAGCCCCCACTTCTCCCATCCACCCTGAACCGCGTATCATCCTTCAAGAGACCAATGTTGACTCCACGTACCCGGCTGACCGCTCTTTTTCTGACCCTCGCCTGCTTCGCCACGGCCCAAAACGGCCCCGAAACCGCTCTTCGACCGGACAAGCAGTTCCGCAAAACCGTCATCACCGACGGCCTGGCCGGACCTTGGGAGATCACCTGGGGGCCGGATGCCAAGATCTGGGTGACGGAGCGGACCGGCAAACGGATCACCCGCGTTGATCCCGTCTCCGGCGAACGCCAAGTGGCCGCCACGATTGACGAAGTCTACGCCCCCGGCGGCCAGGACGGCCTGCTGGGTATGGCTCTGCACCCGCAACTGTTGAAGGGCACGGGTCAGGATTACGTCTACGTCTTCTACACCTACATCGACCAGGCCAAGGGTCCGGACCCCAACATCACCGACCCCAACAGCCGCTACCGCTTCCTCTACGGCAAGATCGTCCGGCTCACCTACAACGCCCAAACCGGCCTGCTTGCACAAGCGCAAACCGTCATCGATGGCCTCCCGGCGGGGAATGACCACAACGCCGGACGCCTGAAGTTTGGGCCGGACCAGAAGCTTTACCTCACCATCGGTGACCAGGGCCACAATCAGTTAGCCAACGTCTGCCTGGCCGTGCAG
>JBIKMK010000654.1:0-2985 GCA_044359315.1 Bryobacteraceae bacterium
CCAACCTTTTAATGGGTAAGCATAAGACCATCTATACGCCGTTCCTGGACACTGGCGACCACGTCGTGGTCATCAACGCCCAAAAGGTCAAACTGACCGGGCGCAAAGAAGAGCAGAAGATGTACCGGACCCACTCGGGCTATCCGGGCGGCCTGAAGGAAACTCAGGCTCGCCGGATGCGCGTGCAGCGGCCGGAACGAATGATTGAGCTGGCCATTTCTGGCATGCTCCCCAAGACCAAGCTGGGCAAGCAGATGTACCGGAAGCTGAACGTCTACGCGGGTGATCAGCATCCGCACCAGGCGCAGAAGCCGGAACTGCTGGTGAAGTAGTAAGAGGATTAGATGGCAGCAACGATCACACAATATCTCGCGACCGGCCGGCGGAAGACGTCGACGGCGCGGGTGTTTCTCCGTCCCGGTTCGGGCAAGGTGACGATCAATGATCGTCCGCTCGAGCAATACTTCACCACGGAATCATCGCGCAACGCGGTCCGGCAGCCCCTGGCGGCCACTGAGACGGCGGACAAGTTCGATGTTCTCGTGCTGGTCCATGGTGGTGGCTACACCGGGCAGGCCGGTGCCATCAAGATGGGCATCGCCCGCGCGCTGTGCGAGTTCAACCTGGAGCTCCGCGGCAAGCTGAAGTCGGAAGGCTTCCTGACGCGCGACCCGCGCCAGCATGAACGTAAGAAGTATGGGCAGAAGGGTGCCCGAAAGAGATTCCAGTTCTCGAAGCGCTAAACACGCTTCTGGTGGAAATGCAGGGGCCGCTCTCGAAGCGGCCCTTGTCTTGTTCGGTGGTATTTGGCGGGCTGCGCGAGTGGCTTGCTGGTTTTGAGTTTCAGTTGTTCTGTTCTGGGTTGTTCACGTCTACCGGTAAATCTCGCCTTGGACCGCCGGTGAGTCGTCTGGTCCAATCCACACCTTTGGTTTCATACGCGACAAGCGATACTTGCGCGTGCTGACAGGAGAGAAGTTTGCCCCAAATTTCAATGAAAGAATTGCTCGAAGCTGGCGTTCACTTCGGGCACCAGACCAAGCGCTGGAATCCAAAAATGAAAGAATACATTTTTGGCGAACGTAACGGCATTTACATCGTTGACCTTCAGAAGACGCTGAAGTTGTTCAAGGATGCGATGCGCTTTGTCGCCGAGATGGCGGCGCAGAACAAGACGGTGCTGTTTGTCGGCACCAAGCGCCAGGCTCAGGAAGCGATTGCCGAAGAGGCCACGCGGTGCAATATGTACTTCGTGAACAACCGCTGGCTGGGCGGCCTGTTGACCAACTGGGCCACGGCTCAGAAGTCGATCAAGCGCCTGAAGGAATTGGAAGGCTACGCCACCGATGGTGACTGGGGCGGCCGTCCGAAAAAGGAAATCATCCGCCTGGAGCGCGAGCGGAAGCACCTGGACAGCAACCTGCGCGGCATCAAGGACATGAATGGTCTGCCGGACCTGATGTTCGTGGTGGATTCCAACAAGGAATCGATCGCCGTCAAGGAAGCCCGCAAGCTGGGCATTCCGGTGGTAGCCGTGGTGGACACCAACTGCGATCCGGACGAAGTGGATTACGTGATCCCGGGCAACGATGACGCCCTCCGCGCCATCCGCCTGTTCACCAACAAGACCGCGGAAGCCTGCATTGAAGGCCGCGCGTTGGCCACCGAGCAGGACTTCCAGACCGAGAAGATCGTCTCCGATGACGCGGCGACGATGGAAGATCTGTCGCAGTATTCACACTACGTAGATCCGCAGTATTCGGCGCAGCTGATGTCGGAGAGCCTTTCCGATGAAGATCTGCCGAACATGTCGCTGCCCAAAAAGGCTCCGGCCGCCGAAGTTCCGGTGGAGCCCACGGCTGAGGTGGGGGTGGAGTAATCCACCCTTCCCTACCCCGGTCATTCGAGTTCGAACCAACTAAATCCAAGAAAAGCGAGATAAGGGGAACCTATGGCGGAAGTTACCGCTCAACTGGTCAAGCAGCTTCGCGAACGCACCGGCGCGGGCATGATGGAGTGCAAGAAGGCTCTCGATTCCACCAGCGGCGATCTGGAAAAGGCGATCGACGAACTCCGCAAGCGGGGCGCGGCCTCGGCGGACAAGAAGGCTTCGCGTTCGGCGTTGCAGGGCAGTGTGGGCACTTTGATTGCCGGTGACACGGCCGTGATCGTCGAAATCAATTGCGAGTCGGACTTTGTGGCGCGTACGGACGATTTCCAGACCCTGGTGGCCAACGTCGCCGCCCAGGTGGCGGAGAGCAATCCGGCCGATGTGGCCGCGTTGAGCGCCCTGCCCTATGCGGGCGATTCTTCCGTGACCGTATTGGAAGCCGTTAAGCAGAAGATCGCGAAGTTGGGCGAGAACATGGTGATCGCCCGTTTCGCCCGGCTGACCAGCGCGGGCTCCACTGCCTTCGGCAGCTACATTCACGCCGGCTCCCAGTTGGGTGTCCTGCTGGAAGTGCAGGCCGCGACGGCAGCTGGCGCCGCTCACCCCGAAGTGCAGGAACTGGTGAAGGACCTGGCCATGCAAGTGGCCGCCGCCGACCCCAAGTTTGTGCGCCGCGAGGAAGTGGGCGCGGACGTTCTGGATCGGGAACGGGCCATCGCCCGGGATCGCGCCAAGAACGAGAACAAGCCCGAAAAGATCTGGGACCGCATCATCGACGGGCGCATCGAGAAGTTCTACGAGGAAGTCTGCTTGCTGGAGCAGCCCTTCATCAAGGAAAACTCGGTTTCGATCACGGAGCTGGTGAAACAGAAGTCCGCCAAGGTCGGTGAAGCCCTCACCGTCGTTCGTTTTGTCCGCTTCAAAGTGGGCGAAACGGCTGTCGCCGGAGCGGCGGAGTAGTTACCCCATGGCCGGTTATCGAAGAATCCTGCTCAAGCTGAGCGGCGAGGTGATGGCCGGCCAAGGTTCTTTTGGCATTGACCCGGAGAAGGTGAACGCCATCACCGCCGAAGTGGCCGAAGTAGCCCGCGAGG
>JBIKMK010000656.1:0-2984 GCA_044359315.1 Bryobacteraceae bacterium
CGTCGTGTCCGCGCGATCCTTGGCGTAGATCTCGGCATACTCGTCTTCGATCAAGCCCGCTTCGTTGGTGGTGACGTTGTTGCGGTGGAAGCCGGTGGCGACGCGTTGTTCAAGCGTCGGGTTAGGCAGCAGGTCTCCCGCCAGTTGCTCAATCGTGAACTGGTCAAAGGTCAAGTTGCGGTTGTAGGCCTGGATCACCCAGTCGCGGTAGGGCCACATCTCGCGGTAGTTGTCGACGTGGATGCCGTGCGTGTCGCCATAGCGCGCCGCGTCCAGCCAGTAGTGCGCGCGGTGCTCGCCATATTGGGGCGAAGCCAGGTACCGGTCGATCATCTTCTCGTAGGCGTTGGCTGATTTGTCGGCCAGGAACTGCTCCACTTCTTCTGGCTGGGGCGGCAGACCGGTGAGGTCGAGCGCGACGCGCCGGATCAGGGTGCGGCGGTTGGCGGCGGGGGCGGGTGTCAGCCCCTGCGCTTCCAGCTTGGCCAGGATGAAGCGGTCGATCGGTGTACGGGCCCAGGTGGTGTTCCGCACCACGGGTGCCGTGGGACGCACGGGGGCCTGGTAGGCCCAATGTTCTTTCCAGGGCGCGCCTTGTTCGATCCAGTTCTTGAAGGTGGCCACCTGAGCGGGCGTGAGCTTCTTGTGGGAATACTCGGGCGGCATCTTCTTGGCCGCGTTGGTTTCGATGATGCGCTGGAAGGCCAGACTGTCGGCCGGTTTGCCGGGGACGATGGGCGCTCCGGATTTACGCGCTTCCAGTGCCGAGGCTTTCAAGTCGAGACGCAGGCCCGCCATGCGCGACTTGGAATCCGGCCCGTGGCAGGAAAAGCAATTGTCGGACAGGATCGGGCGGATGTCGCGCTGGAAGCTGACGGTAGGCGTGGCCGGAGGAGCCGCCCAAGCAAAGGGCAGCGTAACGAACAGGAGAGAGATTCTGGACATAGTCAGCCTTTTCTAGCTGACCCGATTATATCGGTGCGCGCGGTCGCGCGGAGTGCAGTGGCCAGTAAATAGTTCAGCGTCCGTGGAGCCGAGGCTGACTCCGAACGGACGCTGAAGGTTGCCCTGAACGCGGGGGCGGTCTTAGAATTCCAACCGCAGCGAGACTTGGCCCGTGCGGTTGCCGCCGAAGTCGGAGCCGCCACGGGTGCCGGTGATACGGCCAAAGTTGTTGTCGTTGATGTTGGAGATGGGGTCGCCCAGGTTGGTCCAGTTGGGCACGTTGGTGAAAGTACCTTCCAGGCGCATCTTCAGGCGTTCGGCCAGAACAAAGCTCTTGCGCATACCGGCGTTCCAGCTGAAGGTGCCTGGGCCGACGGCGATGCCGACGCCCGAGTTGCCGAAGCGGCCAATGGGGGCGATGTCGCGGCCGGGCAGTACGCCGACGGAGCAGTTGAACTGATCGGCGGCTCCAGGCACGCGGCCCGGGCAGACGAAGGCGGAACGGTCCAGCCAGCGGGTGCGATCCGGCTCGGCCAGTTCACCCGTCGCCGCACCCACCCGATCCGGCCGTTGCGTGCCGCGCCGGGGGGCGTTGGTGCCGGACGGGTCGCCGCCGGAGAAGGTGGGCGTCAGGAACGGACCGGTCTGGATGATCATCAGGGAGCTCATGCTCCAGCCACCCAGCACGGCATCGGCGAAGCGGTTGGCATTCGACATCAGCCGGCGGCCCCGGCCAAACGGCAGATCGTAGACCAGGCTGTTCACGAACCGGTGACGGCGCGTGGCATAGACATCGCCGCGGTCCGCGCGGCGGTTCAGTGAATTGGTGACGCGGCCACCGCCGGTCTCGCCGGCATAGCCGCTGGGATTGGGGCCAGCCCCATCCCCCAACTGCTTGGCCAGCGTGTAGGCACTGTTCAACGTGAAGCCGCTCTTGAAGCGCCGGTTGAGTTCGGCCTGGAACGACTGATAGATCGAGTTGGCCCCGGCGTCGCGGGAATAGATCAAGCCCCAGTTCGGGAACGGGCGATCGGTCAACGGCCGCTGCGTGAAGAACTGCGTCGAGGAAGCCGCCTGGTTCAGGTCCGGCGCCCAGGGCATGTGGGTGGACTTGTTGGCGATGTAGCTGAGGCGCAGCCCGGTGGTGCTGCTCAGTTCGCGGTCGATCGAGAAGTTCCACTGCATCATCTGCGGTGGCCGGAAGTCGATCTGGTTGGCGGTCCGGAACTCAAATGCTCCCAGGGAGCCGCCCACCACGCCAGTCACTCCCGGAGGCCGGGTTTCGGGCAGCGAGAAGATCGGCCGTCCTTGCGGCGAGATGTTGTTGAAGGAGCGGACGTCGGACTGCACCGTGCCGGTGAGCGAGAAGAAGACACTGCCCAGCAGGATCATGTTGTACAGGCCCGCACCGGCGCGGATGGTGGTCTTGTTGTTCAGCCGGTAGGCGAAGCCGACGCGCGGCAGGAACTGGGTGTAGTAGTTGTTGCGGAGCGATTCCGGAATACCGGCTTCACTGGCCGTCACAAAGGGTGTACACGGCACGCCGCCAATCGCGGCACCCGGGCAGGCGTTGATGGAACTCAGTACGGCGGGGGCAATGAACTGCTTGGCCTTGGGGTCGCTGGGGATCACCACGCGGCCGGTGCGCGGCACGGCACGGTCAAAGTTGGCGATGTTGAAGCCCGCATCCTTGTAGCCCGGATGCACTTCATAGCGCACGCCATATTCCAGGGTGAGCCGCGGCGAAATGCGCCAGCTGTCCTGCGCGTAACCCTTGTAGTGAATCGCACTGCCGTCGTTATCCAGTTGCACCACGGCCACGGAGGTGTTCACCGGTACGCCCAGCAGGAAGTCGCCCCAAGGCTGACCCGTGAAGTTGCCGTTGAACGCGTAGTCGCCGTAGTTGTCACCGGTGGTGAAACCCAGGTTGGTTTGCGCGCGCAGGCTGCGGATATCGACGCCGAACTTGAAGGTGTGCTTGCCTTTGGTCCAGGTTAAGTTGTCGATGAACTGCGTGTTCCAGGAGATGCTGCGGCCGG
>JBIKMK010000084.1:0-10651 GCA_044359315.1 Bryobacteraceae bacterium
ATGAGGAACCCACGTTGGCACTATGCCAAGCCTACCTGTTGCTCGGCGACGCCAGCCGAGCCGTGTCCGCGGCTCGCCGGGCGGTTCAAGCCGACGGCAGCTCATTGGCGGCTCACGAGCTATTGCTGGCGGCTCTAGCCGCCGCCAATGACCGTTCCGGCGCAGAAAGTGAACAGAAGCGGTGGCTCCAGTATCAAGGTAAGCCTTAGGGGATACCTCTCTACCGCGCAAGAGTCCGGGCGCTCACGTCCAATCGTCCCGCCCCGATCCGATAGGCCAGTTCATGCAGGCTCAACGCCCCTGCCGGTGCCTGAGCAGGGTCCAATCTTCCAGGTCAGGAGAATCGGCTAGCGCCGTTCTGACAACCGCCGGCGATCTTCCAATAACTTGCGGTGTAGGTTCAATTCCCGTTGCGACGATTCCAGGTCGCCCGTTTCCCGGTAGAGGCCGCCCAGCAGGAAATGGACCTGGTCATCACTGGGCCGCTCGAGCGCCACCGCCTCCCACACTCGACGCGCATCGTCGATGCGGCCCACCTTCCGGTAGGCCTTTCCCAACTCCCGGCGCACTTCCGGACGATCCGGAATGGCGCTAGCTGCGCGCTCCAGGGGCACCACCGCTTCCCGCTCCTTGCCCGTGGCTATCAGGACTTGTCCCAGACGAAAATTGGCCATCCCATGCTCAGGCGTCCGTTCCAGCTCGGCCCTGAGATTGCGCTCTGCGGCTTCCATCTCACGCAGCTTCCAATAGACGCTCCCCAGGGCGTAATGCAGGCCCGGACGCTGCGGCTCCCGGGTCTGGGCCTCCTGGTAGCGGGCGAGTGCGGCCAAGAAGTTCCCTTCACGCTCCAGGCGGCGGCCAGCGATCTCACTCACCGCAGCTTGACCATCATCCTGGCGGCTTAAGCTGCGGAACCGCTGCTCCGCCAATCGCCGCAGCAGGCGGCCCGCTTCCATCTCAATCTCGGGCGCGGGATGCGCCTCAACCAGCCGTTGGAGTTCTGTCAGTGCCTCCGGTATCCGATTCAGCTCCACCAGCGTCCTCGCCAGCCACATACGCGCGTGCGGATCCGACGGCTGCTTCCGCAGCGCCTCCCGTAAAGCCCGCTCTGCCTCTGGAAAGCGCTGGGCCTGATAAAGTGTGACGCCAGATGGCGCGGCCGTCGCGAGGGCCCACCCAAAGCAGACGACCGTGGCAAATCGTGTCACTCACCTATTCTGCCCCCACCGCTAGGCCTAGACAAGCCTAGGCCCCGTTGACCAGTACGTTCACCAATCTCCGAGCTTTCCAGGGCTGAAGTGGGCATCCTTCCTACATCTGGCTTGGACCAGACATGGTGTCAGTGCGACACTTTGCCTCGATGCCGCTGATGGTGGTCGCGGAGAGCGCCGTTCCGCTGAAGGTCCAGCCGCGTTTGGAGAAATGAGCGGTTGTCGTGTCGTGCAACATACAAATCATGGATTAGCTCTAACAAGCCAGTTCCTGGATGCAGCCGTGGGGTTCAACGAACAAGCGGCACTGGCTCTGTCATCTTGCGACTGCCGGATAATCGGTTGCGTCCCAACTGCCGGCCGGTCTCACGCCACCGCTTGGCGCTCTTCCTTGCTGAGTGACTTCATCAATCCGTCCTCAATCGACAGGATTCGATCCGCGGCACGGGCCAATCGGTCATCGTGCGTCACCATGATGAACGCGATGCCGATTTCTCGGCTCATCTCGCGCATCAGGCGGAACACCTCCTCGCCGGAATGTCGGTCGAGGTTGCCTGTCGGTTCGTCGGCCAGCACGATACTCGGCTTGTTGGCGAGCGCCCGCACAATGGCGCAACGTTGATTCTCGCCGCCGCTCATCGTGTCCGGAAATTTGTGGAGTTGATCACCCAAGCCCACCCGTACCAACAAGCTGCTGATCCACTCGATCTCCTGTGGTTCCGCAGAACCCTTCCGGATGGTGACCGGAAGCAGTGCGTTCTCCAGGCAAGTCAGCTCGGCCAATAGAAAGTGGGATTGAAAGACAAAGCCGACCACTTGGCTGCGCAGGACGGCCAGTCCATCTTCCGTCAGCATCGAGATGTCGACACCGTCGATTTTGACGGTTCCCTCCGTGGGCACGTCGAGCGCCCCGAGAATGTTCAGCAGTGTAGACTTGCCGCTGCCCGACTGGCCGATGATGGAGACGAACTCGCCGGCCGCAACCCGCAAGTCGATACCCAATAGGACCGGCGTGGGGACCTTGCCCGCATAGGTCTTCTTCAGGCCGACCGTCTCAATGACAAACCGCACGGGCAAGGCCATTAGCGCAACGCATCCACGGGGTTCATTTTGGCTGCACTGCGCGCCGGAAGTAGCGCGGCCAGTACTGTGGCGGTTGAGGCCGCTCCCATCGCAGCCAGGATGTAGACAGGGTCCAGGATCAGCGGGATCACCGATTGGGGGACTCCGCCAAACCGCCCGACAGGTTCCAAAGGCAGGCTGGACACGTATAAGACAGCGATGCCCGCGACCGCCCCCATCACGCTACCAGCGATGGCGATGCCCAGCCCTTCGAATAGAAACACCAGAAGGATCTGGCTACTACGGGCTCCGATGCTCTTCAGGATGCCGATCTGTTTGGCCTTCCTTTGGACGGAAACAATCAGCACCGAAGCGATGGCAAACGAGGACGCAATGAGCGTAAAGCCCGAAATGAGATAGGCCGAGGCCGCCTGCGCCTGGAGCGAAGTGACAAAGTTAGGAAACTCACTCGACCAGGACTTCGCCTCGCAATTTAGTAGCACGGAGAGCCGCTCCGCCACCGCATCGGCGCCATAGATGTCGATCACCTTGACGAAGACGACGTTGACGGAATTGCCGATGGCAAGCATGCTTTGTCCCGTGCGCAGTGTGACGTAGGCGCTGCCGCGCCCCTGGCCTTTCGAATAGATGCCTGCAATGCGGAGAGGCTCGGGAATCCCCGAAACGGAACTGATGCGGATGCGGTCCCCAACGCCGACATTCAGATCCTTCGCTAGTTCGTAATCGATCACCACCTCATCGGCGGCCAGCCCGACGTAGTGCCCGCCGATCAAGTTCTTGGTGACCGGCGTAACCAACTCTTGCTGTGCCGGGTCGGCGCCGATCACCGAGACACCAACCGGATTGGCACCCTTGGACGCGAAGCCTTGCCCGGTCACGGCGGGCGTGACGGTGCGGACGTTGGGAATGGTGCGGGCAACCGCCAGCACCGTCCGCCAGTCGTCGATGTTTTTGCGTTGGGGCGCCTGCATCTCCGTCCGTGAAGAACTCGTGCCATCCGTGCGGCCCGGCAAGTCCGCGTAGGGAATGGGTTTCCCCTCCGGCACTTGCACGGTGACGTGCGGGATGGCGTCGGTCAACAACGCCGTCAGGCGACGTTGAAATCCGAAGATCACCCCGACGATGAAGATCACGATGATCACGCCGGAGGCGACCGCGGCGATGGTCAGCCAGGTTTGGCCGCCCCCGGAACGGAGGTGACGCCAAGCCAGTTGGGCCTCGAATCGGATTGGCCTCGGCAGTAGTTCGCTAAACGTCATGATGCGGCGCTACTTCTTGATCCGGACCGTGTCACCGGGTTGAATCTTCTTCGGATTGGTGATGACCAGGTCCGTGGGTTCCAGGCCCGCGAGCACTGGAGTGCCTTTGTCGGTGGGAGGCCGTGTGAGCACCACCTTTTCGATCGCCCGGTCTCCCTGAACGGCCAGCGCGACGGTACGGTCGCCTGACCGCCGTAAAGCGGTTGCCGGGACCAGCAAGCGCCACGCCGCCTGATTGGTGATCAGGTTGACATTCAGCGTCTGCCCGGACTTAAGCCATGCGGGCGGCGCAATCGGCTCCAGCTTGATGGACACGGTTCCGCGGATCTTGTTCACCGAGGGAGAGATCTCCTTCAGGCGGCCCCCAAACGTTTCATCGGGGAATGCTGCCGCCGATAGCAGGGCCTTCTGGCCGAGCGAGATGTCGGCGAGGTTGCTCTCGTCCAGGTCAATGCGGATTTCAAGCGCATCGCTCACCAGGCCGAACAGTCCAAGGGCGTCGACATTCTGGCCCACCTCGACATTGACGGACGTGATGGTGCCCGAGAATGGCGCGGTGACTATGGCTTCGTCCGCCTGCTGGCGAACTACGAGTAGCGCCTGTTGGGCTTCAACCAACCGGTCGCGCGCCAGTTCGACATCTTCTTTGCGCGGAGTGGACCGTAGCGTTTGCAACTGCGCTTCGGCTAAACGCACGGAGGCGGTGCCTGAGCGCGACTTAGCCTCCGCGGCGGCCAGCGCCGCAGTGGCGGTGTCGGTTTCGCTCCTGGAGACGACGCCCGCCTTCGACAACGCTTGGGTCCGCGCCTGTGTTCTGCGGGCCAGGTCGAGTTCTGAGGTGGCCTGCGCCGCCAATGCTCGCGCTTGGCTTATCTGCATCTGGTTCACTTGAAGCTCAGAGGCCAGCGGCCCTCGGGAGACCTGCTTTAGTTGGGCCTCCGCGGTCACGACTGCCGTTTCTGCCTGGGACACCTGCGCTTGAGTGATGTTGTTCTTCAGCACCGCCAGGGTTTGCCCGGCGGCGACATGATCGCCCAGTTCCACCAGGCGCCGGAGCACAGGCCCGCTAAACGAGGCTCCAATGATGGATTCCTTTACGCCCCCCACCAAACCGCTGCTGGCGATGGTTTCGTTGATCGAGGTCAGTGTCGGGTGGAAGACGGTCACCTCGGCCGGCCGGTGTAGCAGCCAGTAGCCCAATCCGCTGCCGGCGATGGCCAAGAGTCCCGCGGCATACAGCCAGCGCCGGGGGCCACTAGCTGCCGGTGCGGCCTTCTTCAGATAGGCTCCATCGCGCGCGGTCAACGCTCCGCTACCTTGTACGACCAGCGCCGTACCTGGCTGTTCAGGCGCCACGCCGTTGGTTGGTTCTACCGGCTTTACCAGGGGAGCGGCGAAACTGTCGTTGAAGTTCAAGTGGACACACTCAGCGGCATTTCGTCACCGTTTCCTGGTGACGGTGGCCTGCTGTTGCAAGCGCAGCGCTTCACTGAGAACTTCGTGCGTCTGTACTTCTTCGACGTCGGGATCCTCCGCCGTTTCCACTCCCAGCAGGACCTCTGCCTCGAAGTACTGTCC
Source organism: Bryobacteraceae bacterium (assembly GCA_044359315.1). GTDB lineage: Bacteria > Acidobacteriota > Terriglobia > Bryobacterales > Bryobacteraceae > JAPKYZ01. Next base: position 5,132 of record JBIKMK010000084.1, read on the forward strand.
TTCTTCCACTAGTTCTCGAACGCTCTCCGATCCAGCCTCAGCGACATCGGGCAAGCCCTGTGTATCGCCCGACTGTCCGGCCGATCCCGGGCCGCCGCGCGTCTCTTCAAATGGAACCGTAGGGTATGTTCTCGATACTTCTTTATGCTTACTCATGTCGCTTTACCTCGAAGTGACTGGCCGGGGTTGCCCCGGCCCGATTCGCCAGTCCCCAAGGCTTGGAGCCCAGCGGGTCCCGCGTATCGAGCCGGGTAGACTAACTGCTTCAGCGCGCGTGCCCGCTCATCGCATAGGCTGATGCGGTGTTCTCTTCGGCGATCCAATAGGGAGGACGGCCGTAGTGGAAGTAGAGCTTGTTCTCGTACTCGCGCGTGATCGGCTCCGAGTCCAGGTATTCGGGGCAGGACTTGATAGCTTCGCGTGTCACCGCGACGAAGACCTTCGATTCCAACCAGCTCACGCGTTCCACCCAAGCGGGCGAAAGCAGCACTCTCTTGCCGGGCCACCAGTTCTGGGTGGCCACTTCCAGGTAGCGAATCGCCCACGCCTGGTCGTCGACAATGAAGCGCGCAACATGGCCGATCTCGCCGTCCTTGGCGTCAATGTGATAGCCGACGATTGCCTCTGTACTGCGCAGGTGCGAATCGACAGACTCCTGGCTGACGCGGTCCGCGATGGCGCTTTGAGATTCAACCACGGGCACCATGCCGGAGGGCGAAAATGCCGGGCCCCACATGTAGGGGCCTTCCCAATAGTAGGGATAGCCGTAATAGCCGTAGTGTTCGGCCTCATGCTGCCGCGAGACGGGGCGATGCGTGTCGATATCGGGTGCATTCTCCACCTGATTCCGCGTCAGGGACACATCGATCCGGCCTACTTTCCAATCTACTTGCACGATAGAGTGTGGCGAGATCAGGACATTCCGGCCATTCAGCCAACTGCCCGTATCCACGGTCAAGTAGCGGATGGCCCAGACCTGGTCGTCGAAGTAGAGCCCATCCACCGAACCGATCTCGCCGTCGATGGCGCGGATCACCAGACCCTTCAAGTTCTTGTTGTTCGTAAGCATTGACGTGGCCCTCCCAGGCCTTCAACCAAAACTCCTTGCCATCGCGGTGCAACCGCGGGCATTGTTCTGCTGGCGGCCGCTGGTTAGGCGCTGGCGCCGACGGCGTCGCTGGCGTGAACGATCGTGCTCATGGGGCGGGTGGCTTCCAGGATGCCGCGTGCCTTGTCGACGTCGGCCGACGAGCCATGGACCATCAGCAGGTACTTGTCCGTCTTCAGCGCCAGCTCGTACTCCACGACGCTGTTCTTCGGTATCCCTATACTGATCAGGCCGGCGCCGACGGCACTCAAGCCACCGACAACGACGGCACTTTCGAGTGCGCCCACGATCCAGGCGACCGCGGGGCCGGCCACCAGGACAGGCCCGATGCCGGGGATGGCGAAGAAGGCCGATCCGAAAAGGAGCCCCCAGAAGCCGCCCCAAAACGCGCCGGCCTTGCCCCAGTACTTCATGCGGTCGGTGGCGTTGTAGTAGCCGACCACGTGTTCATCGGTGTGGGTGTCCTTGCCGATGATCGACAGGCTATGCATGTCGACGCCGGCGCGCTCCAGTTCCTTCACGCCTTGTTCGGCGCCCTCATGGGTGCCGTAGACGGCGACTACTGAGTGTTTTTCAGACATGCTTCTCTTCTCCATATGCTCGCGGTGGTTGCTAGACGTTTCTGCGGTGTTAGTGCGCGCTACCAGATTTCACTCGGTGCCCGCGCTTTGCCACGGCTGCGCCATGGGCCCGACGGTGACTTCGTGATTCATGGTGCCAACGCTACTGGCATCAGCACGGGATGCGCCAAAGTCCACTGCCCACCAAACCGGCTCGAAAGAGCACCGTGGGAGGCACTCGGCGCCGCGGCGATGCAGTTTGAGGAGCAGGCCTTTTGATGGACCGGCCGTCACCTGACCGTAGGAGGTCACGCGGAAGGTCGGATACATTCGCCGAACGTCGCTGGAGGCCCGAGATTCCGCACGGTCCTAGGGCTCCGGCGGCTTTGGCCGGGCAGGTGCACTTGCTTCTGCATGCATCTCTCGGAACGACTCGGCGACCCGTCATGAATACGAAATCAAAGGCCTACATGGTGGGCGGCGGCATTGGCTCCCTGGCGGCAGCCGCCTTCCTGATTCGGGATGGAAACATCCCCGGGGGAAACATCTCGATCCTGGAAGCGGCGCCGCTGCTAGGCGGAAGTCTGGACGGGGCGGGCGACCCGGTGCGCGGGTATTCCATGCGCGGCGGGCGGATGGTGACCACGGATAACTATGAGTGCACGTGGGATCTCTACAAATCCATCCCCTCGCTCACCCGGCCCGGCAAGTCGGTCTTCGACGAGACCATGGAGTTCAATGAGCTTCACAAGTCGCACTCGATGGCGCGGCTGGTGGACCGCCGGCGGGCGAAGGTGCCCGTCGCTTCCATGGGATTCTCCATGCAGGACCGGCTTGAGCTGCTGAAGCTGAGCCAGGCCGCGGAAGTGAGCCTGGGGGCCAGCCGCATTACCGACTGCTTGTCACCGGAGTTCTTCGAGACGCCGTTCTGGTACATGTGGTCTACCACGTTCGCCTTTCAGCCGTGGCACAGCGCGGTGGAGTTTAAGCGCTACCTGCTGCGCTTCATGCTGGAGTTCTCGCGCATCGAGACGCTGGCCGGGGTGAAGAGAACGATCTATAACCAGTACGACTCGTTGGTTGTGCCGCTGCAGAGCTGGCTGGCGGACCAGGGGGTCCATCTCATCACCGGCTGCACGGTGAAGGAGATCGACCACAGAGTGGACAATGGCAAGTTCGTCGTCACCGGGCTGCATTGCATCCGGTCCGGCGAACACGAAACGTTCGCCATCGACGACGGGGATGTTGTGTTTCTCCAGAACGCGTCCATGACGGATGCCTCCAGCTTGGGTTCGATGACCAGTGCACCGGCCAAACTGACCAAGGACGATAGCAACGGGTGGGCTCTCTGGGAGCATTTGGCGGACGGGCGTCCGGAATTTGGCCGGCCGGAAGTCTTCAATAGCTCCATCGCACAGGCGTGGTGGGAGTCGTTTACAGTTACTCTGAAGGACCCCGCGTTCTTCGATCTGATGAAGCAGTTCAGCGGCAACGAGGCGGGCACCGGTGGTCTGGTGACCTTCAAGGACTCCAACTGGCTGATGTCCATCGTGCTGGCCTTTCAGCCGCACTTTGCCAACCAACCCGCCGACGTTCAAGTCTTCTGGGGTTACTCGTTGTTCCCGGACCGCATCGGCAACTTCATCCCGAAATCAATGACGGAATGCAACGGCGCGGAGATTCTGGAGGAGCTGTGCGGCCATCTGCGGTTCGACCTGGAGACCGTGGCCACCGCCAACTGCATTCCCTGCCGGATGCCCTACTTGACCAGCATGTTCATGCCCCGCGAACTCGGTGACCGGCCATTGCCAGTGCCGGCCGGCTGCAAGAACCTGGCCTTCGTCAGCCAGTTTGTGGAGATTCCGGACGACGTCGTGTTCACGGTGGAGTATTCAGTTCGCGCGGCGCAGATGGCGGTCTACCAGTTGTTGGGTATGATCGCAAAGTGCCCCCCGTCACGCCACACGCCCAGTCGCATCTAGCGCAGTTTGATGCTTTCCTCAAGGCGTTCAAATGAGCAACACCGCGTTCGCCCCGACCCGCCAGGGTGTATTGAAGCTAATCTCGCTGGGCGGCATCGCCGCCGCGACGGCCTATGCGCTTCGTGAGTACGCTCCGTGGGTGAGCTATGAGGCCGAAGCGGCACGCCCCAGGAGAGCCTTGACGCTGGACCCCGCAATCCGGGCGCGGATGGAGGGCATCATCCGCTACGCAACACTGGCGGCCAACGGCCACAATGCGCAAGCGTGGAAGTTTGCCGTGCTGCCCAATGCCATTGAGATCCATCCGGACTACTCGCGTCGGTTGGCTGCTGTTGACCCGGCGGATCGCGAACTGTGGATCAGCCTGGGATGCGCGCTTGAGAACCTGCTCATCGCATCGCGCGCCATGGGATATGCCCCCACCGTCGCCTATCCGGATGCCCTCAACATCATTCGCGTCACGCTCGCTGAGAATCAGCCTCAAGCCGGTCCTTTGTTTGAAGCGATTCCCTTGCGGCAGAACACCCGGACGGAATACGACGGCAAGCCCGTTGATGGAAATCACCTCAGCCAGTTGCGGGATCTGTCCGTGGAGCCGGGCATCACGGTGCACACTTATGTGGATCGCCTGCCCCTATCCACACTTTCCAACTACGTCTATCAAGCCGCGCTGATCCAGTATGCCGACCAGCCGTTCCTCCAAGAGTTGAGCCACTGGCTGCGTTTCGACAAGAAGGAAGCAGTCGCTTCATTTGATGGATTGTACTCAGCCTGTACTGGCAATCCAGCCGTCCCGCGATGGATAGGCCAGATCTTCGTCAATGGCGCCAAGCCCCAGGACATGGCCGCCGCGGACGTCGAGAAACTGCGCAGTTCGGCTGGCGCCGTCGTCATTACGTCGGCGTCGGAAACCAAGGCGGACTGGGTTCGGACGGGGCAGGTCTACCAACGCCTGGCGCTGACGATGACCGCACTAAACATCAAGTCCGCCTTCTTGAACCAGCCCATCGAAGTGGAGAGCGTACGTTCGAAATTGCAGAGGAGTTTGGGCCTGGGGACGTCTTCCCCTCAGTTGTTGGTGCGCTTTGGCTACGCTGGCCCCATGCCACGCTCCTTGCGCCGCCCTGTGGAACAAGTGCTGATGCAGTCGTAACCCAAGAGCGCCGCCACCATATGGCCGTCGTCAACGCTCTCTTAACGGGGATCACCTTGGGCTAGCTCTTGCCATGATGGCCGCGCAGTTCGACCCGATTGCGGCGCTGGCTCGGAACTAGAGGTTGTTTGGCCGCCCGCGTGCAATGAGGAAGACACCAATGTCTGAGACCCATTCCGGATCCATGCTCATCGGAACAGCCGCCCACCTGGGCCTCGGCCGTAACCCACTGCCATGCACCACGATCGGATGTTGCACGGGAGAAGGATCTGTCGATGACGTCAGCTAAGACCGGCATTCTGACGATCAACGGCGGCTCATCCAGCATTCGGTTCGCGATCTTTGATGCCGGTGAAGTGCCGCGGAAACGGCTTGCGGGAAAGATGGATCGAATTGGCGCGTCGAGCACCACGCTCCATATAACTGAGCCATCGGGCAAGCTCCAAGAGCCCCTCCGAGTTGCCGCAGCCGACCATCAGGCGGCAGCGGAGTTTCTGCTCGGCTGGCTTCAGGCAGAGCCTCTGTTTGACTCGGTCGGGGCGGTGGTGCACCGAATCGTTCACGGCCTGAAGCATTCCGAGCCGGAGCGGGTTACGACAAAGCTGCTGGCGGAACTGCGCCGCATCATCCCCTATGCGCCAGACCACCTGCCGCGCGAGATCGGGTTGATCGAGGCGTTCCACCAGCGTTATCCGAAGCTGCCTCAAGTGGTTTGCT
>JBIKMK010000657.1:0-2976 GCA_044359315.1 Bryobacteraceae bacterium
CGATAGCTTAGCGACGGTGCAATCGAATGGTCGATCTCACAGCTGGCGACCAGCTCCGGGATCTCCGCAGCCGTCACTTCCAGGTGCAGTTCCGCGGCCGGCACCGGCCCGGACCAGGACTTGATCAACTGGGGCATCGAGTAGGGCTGCAGGTACTGCGGCAGCAGCTTCTGGATCTTCGGGCGGATCGTATAGGCGGCATACTCGCGCTTCACATGCTTCTGCATGGGCACGATGCAGCTGGAATCAACCACCAGATAGGGGCATGCCACTTTGGCCGCCAGGCTCGGGTTCCAGCGCGTGCTCACAAAAGTAGGGTAGTCATCGGTGACCACCGCCGCCGCCCGCTCCGCCAACCGGAAGAGAGCATTATTGGGGTCCGCCTGCCGCCGCCGCAGGTGGAACAGATACCCCGCGCCCAGAGCCCGAAAATCCTGCGCGTTGTCCGGAACGCCTTCCAGGATAAACGTGTGTAAGCGGTCGTTGGCATGGGGGTAAGAACAGGTCAGGCCCTCATAGACCAGCAACGGCAACTGGTGCGAATTGGCCAAATCAATGGCATGCCCCAGGGCATGGTTACACCGGGCGCGACGGTTCATCTGCGCCCAATAGAGAACATATTCCCCATGGCGGTTTACGGGCCGGTCATTCAGGCTACGGACGCGTTCGGTCACCAATTGTCCCTGCTCCTCAGATGGTCTCCGCCACCAGCCCGCTAGAATAAAAGCGGATGCGGGCATTCAACCGGTGGCGGCTGCTTTGGGCATACCTGCGAGGCGAACGCAACGTCGCCGCGCGGCCGGTGGAATACATTGTCGAAACCACCGCCAAGTGCAACATCTACTGTCCCATGTGTCCCCGGGAGACGCACAAGCAGCCCAAGGAAGACATGGAGGACCCCGTGTTTTCCCGGCTGGTGCAGCAATCCGGCCCCACTGCGGAGCACATGATGCTAATCGGCCTGGGTGAGCCGTTACTTGATAACGCCATCTTTGACCGCATCACCTATTGCCATCAGCACGGCATTTCGACGCTGCTGTCCACCAACGGTACGCTGCTGGATGAAGCGGCTAGCCGCAAGCTGCTGGCGACGCCCGTGGAGCACATCACGCTCTCCATGGATTCCATGGACAAGGCCACCTATGAGTTCTACCGCAAAGGTGCCAAGTTCGAACGGGTCCGCGATAACTTCCTTCGCTTCTGCGAGCTAAAGCATCAGCTGAAAGCAAAAGTGCAAGTGGTGGTCCAGATGGTCCGCATGGAGCGCAACCAGCACGAAGTGGAAAGCTTCCTCCAGTTCTGGAGCACCGTGCCCGGCGTCGATGCCGTGCGCGTCAAGGAAGACGAGACCGATCTGATGCGCCCCGACGCCGGTCACGAGTCCGCCGAATGGACCCACCCCTGCCACTACCTGTGGCGCGGACCCATGTACGTCAAGCAGTCCGGTGAAGTCTACCCCTGCTGCCAAAGCTACATGCTGGACGGCGCGCCCGTGGGCAACATCGGCACTCAGGAATTGGGCGACATCTTCAATTCACCCGCCATGCAGGACCTGCGCGCCAAACACGTCTCCGGACGCGCGGGCGAAATTGAGATGTGCTCCAAATGCCGCGTCACCATTCCGCATCCGGTGATGGTGGCCGGCAGCATGATCTTCCACGGCCGAACCGTCCGCCGCCTGCTGCCCTGGATCGAACGGCTCGGCCGCCGCTGGATGAAGCCGCCTCACACGCTGGTCAAGGACCGGCATGAGGAGTTGGTTCAGATCGAGCGGCCCTAGCCGCCGCCTTCCGCTTCACCTCGAAAAACAGAAGGCCCGGTTCCCTCCCATGAAAATGGGGGGCACCGGGCCTTGGTGCTGGGCAAGCTCTACGGTTAGAACAACAGCTTCAGTCCGAACTGGATGGTGCGCGGACCGTTGCCCTGGCCTGTGATGGTGCCAAAGGCGGGCGATTCCACGTTGTTGTTTGGCGCACCAAACACGGGGGTGTTGGTGAGGTTGAACGCCTCGGCCCGGAACTGGAGGGCCAACCGTTCCATCAGCTGCGTGGTCTTGAACATGGAGAAGTCCAGGCCGCGGGTGAAGTCGCTGCGGAGATTCGAGTGTGTGCGGCTCAGGGTGCCGAAGGTGTAATCCCGGGCCACCCGGAACTGCGTGGTGTCGTACCACTTGTCGATGGACCGGACGGCTACGCGGGCGTCACCGCCGACGGCATCGGGCCGCTGATAGCCGCCGAAGGAGAAGCTATTGTTGGTGGTCTGGCTGAAGATCAGCGGTTGTCCGGAGTTGATAGTGAAGATGCCATTGGTCTGCCAGCCACCCAGGATGCCGTTGGCCAGCCCGTTCATGTTTGCCCCAAAATGGTGACCCTTGCCGAAAGGCAGCTCATAATTGAAGTTCACCACCAGGCGGTGAGGAATGTCATAGGAGCTCAGCGACTTTTCGCAGGAGCGGCAATGCCAGTTCCGCAGCGTGCCCTGGCCATCGTTCCAGATGCCATCCGAGGAGTCCGCCATCGACTTGGACCACGTGTAGGCCACGCCCATGCTGGCACCACCTCCGAAGCGGCGTTCAAAGCGGACCTGCATCCCGTGATAGCTCGAATTACCCCAGGCGGGCGAACCAGGACCGACGGACGTAAAGGCCGCGTACTGGCCACGCAGCAGACGGCCGCGTTGTACATTGGCCGCGCCCAAAGTGCTGGCCGGGTCAATCAAGCCAAAGAACGGATTGGGGACCAGCGCCAGCAGGTTGTTGGCGGGCGTGAGCTGTTCCGGCCGCAACTGCCCCAGGTCGCCCTGCGCCAGTTCGTTGTGCGTGCCCTTGTTGCCCGCGTAGGAAACCTCCACCATCATCGCGTTGGTGATGTGGCGCTGGATGCTGAAGTTCCACTGCTGGTTATAGGGCGTCGACATTTCGTCAGCCCAGGCTGAGTTCAGCCCGAACCCGACCCCGGACATGGCACCCAAGGCCCG
>JBIKMK010000085.1:0-10630 GCA_044359315.1 Bryobacteraceae bacterium
TGGGCTGGGTCTTGGCTAAAATAGCGGTTTGAAACTCACTGCATTACTTCTGATTGGCCTCAGTGCCTTGGCGCAGGCTCCGCGCAATGGTGTTCCGGAAGAGACGACCGTGGTGGACTTGGGTGGCGGTATGAAGATGACCGCCGGCGAAGTCCTCCGCATTGTCAGCGCGATGGGCGGCCCGCTGCCCGGGTTCTTTGAGAAGGACCCCAAGGAGTTTATGCGGCAGTTCGGTCTGTTGGCGCGGCTGGCGGCCCTGGCGGAGAAGTCCAATCTGCCGGAGCGAGCACCGCACAAGGAACGGTTGGCCTATACCCGCATGAACGTGCTGATGCAGGGCCTGCTGGATGAAAAGTCTAACGCTATTCCGCCCGCTGATGAATTGGAGAAGTACTACAAGGTGCGGGGCCGGGACTTTGCCGAGGCTTACGTGAAGGTTCTCTATGTTTCTTTCGTGACAGGAGATCAACCGGCACCAGCAGGCGGCAAGAAGCCCTTGAACGAGGCGGAAGCCAAGGCGAAGATCGAAAGTCTGCGGAAGCAGGTGACCTCCGGCGGTGACTTCGTCAAGGTCATCCAGGAGAACTCCGATGACGCGGTTTCAAGGGAGAAGAATGGCGATTATCCTCCGCTGAAGATCGGCGACTCGATTCCGGAGAACGTCAAGCAGGCGGTCTTTTCGTTGAAGCCGGGGGCTTATAGCGAAGTGGTCCGCCAGCCCAATGGCTTCTATGTGTTCCGCCTTGAAAAGCTGGTGACCCCGCCTCTGGCGGCGGTGCGGGAGCAAGTGGAGCGCGCCGTGAAGGATGCACTGTTCAAGGGTTGGCTGGAGCAGGTGCGGGCGGAAGTGAACGGGGAAGTGAAGTTCATGAACGAAGACTTCTTCCGGCTGGTGCCCGCGGGCCCACCGGCTGGTGCGCCGGCGGTTCCCGGTGCCCCCAAGCCGTAGTCCGAAGTGCGCACCACTCAGGCTGGAGGCAGGCCAGCCTCTGGAGCGCGTGCATGCGCGCACAAACCTGCGCCAGCGGACGATTGAGCTGGATCAAGCGCTGCTGGCGGATGCGCCGGAATTTGTCCGGATCACGGTTCATGAGATTTTTCACTTTGTCTGGCGACGTCTGGACAATGTCACACGCTTGAGCTGGCAGCAGATGCTGGAAGGTGAAGTGCAGCAGCAGGTGCCGGGTGAACTGGGCTGGTCGGCGGAGTGGCGCAAGGCGAAGATCATCAAGGATGGCGGTTCCGCGCGGCGATGGCGGGAGTACGTTTGCGAGAGCTTCTGCGATACGGCTGCCTGGTATTTTTCTCCCCGCCGCCGGCATCCGGAGTTCACCTTGGGACGCGGTGCCCGCTCCATTCGGAAGCGGTGGTTTGACCACTTGCTGGCGACGCGCGCGCTGCCGCTTTGATGTTTCCCTCACGGGCGCGGAATAGACTACGCCGCTGCCGGTATAATCAAGCATATGTTCCGGTTCCTGCTTTGCCTTGGCGCTTTACTGCTCGTCTCCACCAGCTGTACCACTACCACGGAGGCGCGTGCGCTGAAGCCGGAAGCGGGGCGGAAACAGGCGCCCGGGTTTGACCTGAAGGATTCCACCGGCAAGTCCGTGAAATTGTCCGAGTACAAGGGCAAGGTGGTGCTGCTGAACTTCTGGGCCACCTGGTGCGGCCCCTGCAAGGTGGAGATCCCCTGGTTCATCGACTTTGAAACGCGCTACAAGGATCAGGGCTTTGCCGTGCTGGGCGTGGCGATGGACGACGAGGGCTGGAGCATCGTGAAGCCCTACATCGACCAGAAGAAGATCAACTACCGCGTGCTGATGGGCACTGATCCGGTGGCGCAGCTTTATGGCGGCGTGGAGAGTTTGCCCACGACGTTTGTGCTGGATCGTGACGGCAAGATCGCGGGCGTCCACATTGGATTGGTGAGCAAGAGTGAATACGAAAATGACATCAAACAGCTCCTCGGCCAAAAGAAGGCCAACTGGTTCCAACCGATCCGCTTGGGCGACCTGGCGGCGATGCTGCTGGGCCGTTAGCGTTACGGCCGCGCTGGCCTTTGGGCAGAATGAGCAGTTGACCGTAGCCTCCGGCGGCAAGGTAGTGGCCAAGCGGGGTGAGACGGCGGTCGCCACCTTGCGCATCACGGTCAAGCCCGGTTTCCACATCAATTCGAACACGCCCAACGAGGAATACCTGATTCCTTTGCGGCTGACTTGGGAGCAAAAGCCGCTGGTGATGGACAGCATCAAGTTCCCCACCCCGAAGCAGGACAAGTTTGAATTCTCCGAGAAGGCGCTGAGTGTCTATGAGGGCGAGTTTGTGATCGAAACCAAGTTCAAGGTGCCGGCCGATGCCCCCACCGGAATGGGCTTGGCCAGCGGCAAACTGCGGTATCAGGCGTGCAGCAATACTGCTTGTTACCCGCCCAAGACCGTGCCCGTTTCGATTCCGCTGGACATCCGCTAAGGCCGCGCCGCGATGCGAAGGCTGCTGATCCGCCCTGGGGCTATCGGCGATTGCGTGTTGACCTTTCCGGCGATGGAGGCATTGAAGACGGACTACACGGAGGTGTGGGTGCCTGGGGTGATGAAGCCGCTGGTCCAGTTTGCCGACCGGGTGGAGTCGATTGCCAGCACGGGGCTTGATTGGCTGGCAATTCCGGGGGTGGAAGGCTTGCAGCGTCCGGTGCTGGACCGGTTGGCGGGCTTTGACAGCATCGTCAGCTGGTACGGAACTCATCAACCGGAATTCCGCGAGGCCGTCTCGCATCTGCCGTTCGAGTTTCATCCCGCCCTGCCGCCGCCGCCCGGGCAGCCGCGCATCCATGTCCCGGAGCAACCACGAACGCGCATCCTCGTCCATCCCTTCTCCGGCAGTCCCGTGAAGGACTGGCCGCTGGACCGGTGGGACGCGCTGGCCTCGCGCGTGGGGGCCGAGTTTGCCATTGGGCGGGACCGTCAGCCCTTGTTTGAAGATCTCTATCAACTGGCTTGCTGGCTGGCCAGTGCCAAGCTCTACGTGGGCAACGATTCCGGCATCACGCATCTGGCCGCCGCCGTGGGGACGCCAGTGGTCGCACTGTTCGGGCCCACCGATCCAGGCATCTGGGCTCCGCGGGGGGCGCAAGTCGTGATAATCAAGAAGGACCGCCTGGAGGAGATCACCGTTGACGACGTTACTGCTGCTGTTGAGCGTTGCCTGGCCGGAAGCACCGGCTGCTGAAAAAGTCATTGAGCTGGCCAAGGTGAAGAACCCTTACGGCCTGGTGCAGGGCCCGGACAAGAAGCTCTACATCTGTTCGATCGACGACCACAAGATCTACCGCCTGGACTTGAAGTCCAAGAAGCTGGACGAAGTGGTGACCGGCCAGAATGAGCCCTACGAGGTCCGCTTCGATAAGCAGGGCAATCTCTTTTTTGTCGACATGAAGGCGCACGTGGTGAAGCGGCGCGACAAGAAGACGGGTGCGCTGACGGTGGTGGCCGGCACCGGGGAACCGGGCTTTTCCGGTGATGGTGGTCCGGCCAATAAAGCGCAACTGAACCAGCCGCACGCCATCCAGTTTGACCCGCAGGGCCGCCTGCTGATCTGCGATATTCGCAACAACCGCATCCGCCGGGTGGATCTGAAGACGGGCTTGATTGAGACCTGGATGGGCAACGATGACATGCCGGTGAAGGGCCCGCGGGCGATCGATTTTTCGCCCGACGGCACCCTGTGGCTGGCCCTGCGCGAAGGCAACGCGGTGTGGAAGGTGGACTATGCGACGCGCCAGCATACGGTGCTGGCCGACAAGTTACATGGGCCGAAGGGCATTGTCTGGTCCGCCAAGGACAAGGGCGTCTACATTGCCGACACGGAGAGCCACGAGGTCACTTTTCTCGATGGGCAGACGGGAGCGCGGCGCGTGGTGGCGGACAAGTTGAAGCGGCCGCATGGCGTCGCGCTGAACCTGGCGGGACAGGTGCTGGTGGGTGATAGCGAGAACCACCGCGTGATCCAAGTAGACCCGCGCTAGGGCGCTGCCCCAGCCCTGCGCGAAGATTGAGGGCTTCACCTCCGTTTAGCCCCATGCGTAAGCTTGGGGCTTGTTCGCATAATCGGAAGAAGCCCCAAAGCTGACGCATGGGGCTAGGCGAACCGGCGATCGAGCCCCTAGCGCAGGTAGACGCGCTGCAGGTGGCGGGGGCCGACGATTTGCTCGCGGCCGTGCAGACAGCGCAGGTTGTCGAAGATCAACAGCTGGCCGGGCTCGATGATGACGCGCGTGGGTTCGGTGGCTTGGAGAGCAGTTTCAAATGCCTCCAGAGCTACGGGCGCGGAGCCGGGTCGGGTGCCTTGAGAGGAGTAAGCCACTTGCGGCACGCCCTCAGCGTCGCGCGTCAAGACGCGGTGACCGGGCAGCGGGGCAGAGCCCAACTTGGCTTGGAACGTCAACGGTGGCACCTGTTCGAACTGCGGCTGCTCCAGCATCTCCACCACTTCAGGCGTCAACAAACGCAACACATCATCCAGGGCATAGAGCAGCGTGGCCGCCCGCGCCTCGTTGTTCAACCCATAGAGGGCCAGTTTTTGAGGGCGGAGATGCGGCGGCAGGAAGGCCGCGTCCGTGTGCGGGAGAAACGCTGCCCGGCCCAGTGAGGATTGCGTTGCCTCCAGGCCGGCGGCGGGGCGCAGATCGTGGATGATTGCGCCGTCGCGCTCCTCCGGGTAGCCGAAGGGCTCACCAAAAGGCCGGACGGCCTCCAGTAGGGCGTCCGGCCGGATGTCATTCAACAGTGTCCAGTGGTTCATTTAGGCAGGCTTGGAGGCCCGCACAAACGCGCTCATGAACTTGCCTTCCACCTGCGCGGCGATCTGGTCAAAATCCAGGCCCGCGCCGGACAGAAACGCGCGTGCGTCCTCTGCCTGATAGACGCGCGTCGGCTCCAGGTCGATTCCGGAAAAACCGGCTGCGGCCAGTTTGGCCCGGTAGGCATTTTCTTCCAGAGCGCCAGCGACGCAGCCGATCCACAGTTCGACACTCTTGCGGACTTCAGCGGGCACTTCGCCTCGAACGACGACGTCGGATACGGCAAACCGGCCGCCGGGCTTGAGGACGCGGAACGCTTCGCGGAGTACGCGATCTTTGTCAGCGCTGAGGTTGATGACGCAGTTGGAAATGATCACGTCGACACTGCTATCGGGCAGCGGGATGTGCTCGATCTCGCCTTTGAGAAACTCGACGTTCTCGACGCCGGCTTTCAGTTTGTTGGCATTGGCCAGGGCCAGCATGGCGTCGGTCATGTCCAGGCCATAGGCTTTGCCGGTGGGGCCTACGCGCTTGGCCGAAAGGATGACGTCAATGCCGCCACCGGAGCCCAAGTCGAGGACCGTTTCGCCGGGCTTCAACTCCGCCAGGGCGGTGGGATTCCCGCAGCCCAACGATGCCAGCACCGCCGCTTCCGGCAGTGAGGCTTTCTCCACTTCGTTGTAGAGGCCGGAGGTGATGGGGTCGATCTCCCCGCAGCCTTCCGCGCCGCCACAGCAGCTGTTGGTGGAGCCCTGGGTGACGCGGAGCGCGGCCTCGCCGTACTTCTGGCGGACCACTTGTTGGATGTCAATGATGGGTGTCATAGTGCCTTCTTCAGTTCATTCAAATAGAGTTCACGAAACTGGGTACGGATCTGGTCCCGCACTTGGCGGAAGACGGCGATGTCACGGCTGTGGGCCGGATCTTCAAAGCCGATGTGCATGCGTTTGCCTACCTTGCCTGAAAACGTGGGACAACTTTCGTCGGCTTCACCGCAGACCGTGATGACGTAGTCAAGCGGCTGATCGAGGAACTGGCGAACGTTCTGGGGCCGGGCGGCGGAGATATCAAGGCCGATCTCCTGCATCGCTTCGATGGCCAGCGGATGCACTTGGGGAGACGGCGCGGTGCCGGCCGAATGCACTTCCAGGCGCGGGTCCAGTGACTTCAGCACGCCTTCGGTCATTTGGCTGCGGCAGGAATTGCCGGTGCAGAGAATCAGAATCTTCAACACGTTCCTCCTTCGCGGGCCGCCAGCATGGCCGCCACGAACATCGTCAGCTTGATCAACACTTGCGGGTGATCTCCTTGGGGTTCACCACACTGGAGCGGGTGCAACATTCGGCATAAAGGAACTGGAGCAGATCGCGCAAGGCTTCGTCGTTGGCGCGATACCAGAGAAACTGGCGGTCGCGCTCCACGGTGATCAGGCCTTCGTTCTTCAGCTTGTCCAGGTGATGCGACAACGTGGAGCCGGGGATACCCAACTCCGCTTGCAAGTCCCCGGCCACCATTCCTTGGGGATGAGCCGATAGCAGGGTACGCACGATGCCCAAGCGCGCTTCCGAGCCCAGGGCAGCAAACATGTCGGCGTAGTGGGCGGTGCTCATCGGTATTTCTACAATTGCAGAAATACCGTTCCACGTCAAGCCGAGGGTGTGGGTTCTGTGGCCGTGGGCTTGGCGACGGGTCTTGACGCCTGATGAGCTTCCAGAAGGCGGAGCAGTTCGTCGGCCCGCAGCGGCTTGCTGAGGTAGCCGGTCATGCCGGCGGCCAGGCAGGCTTCGCGATCAGTGTCGAGGGAATGGGCGGTGAGCGCCACCACCGCCGGTGCCGCGGCGCCCATCAACGCGCGCATTTGCCGGGTGGCCTCATAGCCATCCATCACGGGCATCTGGCAGTCCATCAGGACCAGATCAAAGGCCTCCTGCTGAGCCCGGGCCAGCGCCTCCGCGCCATTGACGGCCAGAACCGCGTCGATGCCAAACCGCTTGAGCATGCCCTGGATGACCATCTGATTGACCGCGTTATCTTCCGCCACCAGTACGCGTAGGTTTAGCAACTGGGTGGAGCCGGTGCGGCGATCGGCTTCCACAGGGGGTGCGGCGGCGGCCACGGCGGGCAGCGTCAGGATGAACTGCGAACCTTCGCCGGGGGTGCTGAGGCAGCTGATGGATCCGCCCATGGCCTCCGCCAAGCGCGACGCGATAGCCAAGCCCAGGCCCGTGCCGCCATGCAAGCGCGTGGTTGATGAGTCCAATTGGACAAACTGCTGGAACAGCAGCGGCAGCTTCTCGGCCGGAATGCCGATGCCGGTGTCGATGACGGCTACCTGCAGTTGGCCGGGTTGCCACTGGAGCTTCACCTCCACGCCGCCTTGAGCGGTGAACTTGATGGCGTTACCCAGCAGGTTGAGCAGGACTTGCCGCAGCCGCGCCGGGTCGCCTTCAATCCAGGGCAGCGATGGCCCCTCGGAAGTGAGTTGTAGGGAAAGCCCCTTGGCTTGCGCCAGCGGCCCCACCAGGTCCACTACGTCCCGCACCACTCGGGTCACCTGCACCGGGATGCGTTCCACCTCCAGCTTGCCCGCTTCAATTTTGGATAGATCGAGGATGTCGTTGACGATGGTCAGCAGCGCCTCGGCGGAGGACCGCAAGGTGCCGAGCAACTGAAGTTGTGGGGCATCCAGCGGGGTCTGCTCCAGCAGTTGCGCCAGACCGAGGACGCCATTCATGGGCGTGCGGAGTTCATGGCTCATGGTGGCCAGAAACTCGGCCTTGGCGCGGCCGCCTGCTTCGGCCGCCAGTTTAGCGGCTTCCAGTTGCTGGGTGCGTTCGGCGACACGGAGGGATAGTTCCTCGTTACTCCGCTGGAGCCGGGCACCGCGTTGCTTGACCCACCACACGATTGCGCTCAGCAGCAGGCCGAGGGCGAGAGCGCGGAACCAGAGGGTCTCGTAATAGCGCGGGGCAATGGTCCATTGAATGGTGGCTTCCGGTCCGACGGGCCCTGCCGCGCCGGCGGCGCGCACCCGGAAACGGTAGTCCCCGGGGCCGAGGTTGGCGTATTGGGCCTCACGCTCCTCCGTCTTGGGCTGCCAGTCGTGGTCGAGACCATCCAGGCGGTACTGGACCGCAATCAGCTTCGGCAGCGAGACACTGAAGGCATCAAAGTGTACCTGGACGCGGGTGGTCCCGGCGCTCAATTGGAGGTTCTTTTGCAGGGGGACCACGCGGTCCTCCACCGTTATCCGGTCGATGGTGACGGTGGGGGGGAACCGGGGCGGAGCCAGTCGACGGCCGTCGATCAAGGTGACGCCCCGCATGGATCCGAACAAGAGACGTCCGTCGGCCAGGGGTACCGATCCTTGCGACCGGACCATGCCGAAGTTCAGGCTGCGCAAGCCGTCCTCACGCATCAGGCGCGCGGATGGTTCGCGCCGGCCTTGCAGCCAAGCCGCCGCGTCGATGCTCACCAGGCCGTTGCGGGTGCCCAGCCAGAGTTGCCCCTGCGGGTCACGCTGTATGGCGAAGACCGAATCAGAAGTTAAGCCGAGTGTCCCCCACAGGCGGCGGGCCGGGTCCCAGGTGATCAGCCCGGTGGCCGTGCCCACCCACAGAAGCCGCGACGGGGTATCCCAGAAGAGTGCGTGGAGTTCGGTGCCCTCCGCCAGGCCGGGTGGACGCTGGATCAATTCACCCGACGGGCTCCACTCCAGGAGATTCTGACCGTCAGTGCCCCACACCATACCCTCCGCAGTGCCGGTCAGGTGCCGGACGTTGCTTTGGCGCGAGACCACTCGCGAATCGTCAAAGGCCGTCAGCGAATCCTGCCGGAACACACCAGTGGAACGGGCCAGCAAAACCCCACGCCCCTCCGGGTACTGCCACCACCCGAGAATTCGACCGTGCGGCTGGTGAAGCGGGTCCTCGACGGCCTCCGCGCGGCGGCCGGCTAAGCGGTAGAGCCGCGAGTTGCCCGCAAGCAACAGGTCACGGGAGCGCCGGTCCCGTTCCACCTGCCAGACGTTTCCCGGCAACGCCAACGGATACGACTGGAAACCGCCGGCCGACCAGCGGGTGAGTCCTTTATTGAGGGAATAGATCCAGTAATCGCCGTTGGGTTCCTGATAGATGGAGTTGATAATGTC
This sequence comes from Bryobacteraceae bacterium, assembly GCA_044359315.1. Classification (GTDB taxonomy): domain Bacteria; phylum Acidobacteriota; class Terriglobia; order Bryobacterales; family Bryobacteraceae; genus JAPKYZ01. Next base: position 8,946 of record JBIKMK010000085.1, read on the forward strand.
CCCCACCAAACCTTCGGCGAGCCCGTAGTTGATGACGGCCGCACCGCGCAACCGGTAGAGCCGCCCCACCTGGTCACCAATCCAGATGACCCCTTCGCGGTCCTCATAGAGGCTGGTGACGGATGTCTCCTCATGGATGGTCCCCAACTGGCGGGTTTCCAGGATGTTGCCGGTGAACCGGGCAATCTGGCCGCGGCCGCCCAGCCAGAGCACGCCCTGCCGGTCTTCGAGCATCGGCTCATAGAGGCTGGTCTGGTAAAAGTCACTCTGGATAGCGCTGGTATGCCAGCGGCCTTTCTCCCACTTGGCCACCCAACCCTGTCCCCGCAGCCAGAGGCGATCCGCAGTGGCCAGCATGCGGACGGGAACGCCAGAGGGCAATGGTGCGATGCTGAGCCAGCCGGAGGTGGGAGTCCAGCGCCAAAGCTGCCGGTCAGTACCGGCCAGCCAAACGTCTCCGCCCGGGCCGGCGGCGGCGGCCAGCGGCTTGCTGGGAAACTTTGCCACCGGTGGCGGTGGCGCACCGGGCCGGGTGGCACTGGTGAGTTCAAAGATCCCAGACTGGGCGACAATGCGCACGCCGTCCGGCAGCGGCTGAACCGCCCCGATGTTCAGCGCCACGATCGTTTTCGGTTCCAGCGTGGTGACGCGTTCCGGGACGCCATCGATGGCCGGCCCCGGCCCGGCCGCCGTCAGGCGCAGCACCCCGGTGCGGCTGGTCAGCATCCACGTCGTGCCGCGGCCATCCAGCGCCGCCATGCGCACCGTGCGATCCATGGGCTGCTCCACGCTCCAGGGCAGTGAGAAGCTGGTCAAGCCAGTCAACCGGAGCATGCCGTTCGCCGTACTGAGCCACAGATACCCGTCCGGTGACTGCATGATCGACGCCACCGTCTCTTCCGGCAGCCGCCGTGTCGTGGACCAGGGTTCAACCAGGTAGTCCGCGAGGGGCCGACCGGTTTCCACGGCCAGGGCAGGAAGGCTGAGGCATGCCCCCAGCAGCGCGCCCAGCCACACAGGCAGCCCGCCTGGACGGCCGTTCGCCGCACGATTTTCCGTCAATGAGACAAGCCGACAACACACGCGGGTCTTATCGGCCAAGCAGGAACCTACGCGAGTTAGTATACGTAAAGATTACATATAGGCTGGAACCGGGATGCCCAGGACGTGCAGCGTCCATTCCAGCTGTTGCACAAAATAGCGGGTCAGCCAGACCAGCACCTGCCGGCGGCCGGGGTCCTGTTCACCGATGACGGAGTAGTCGTGATAGAAGCCACTAAAGGCCTGGGCCAGTTGGAAAGCGTACCGCGACACATGCGCGGGCTCACCGGATTCAACCGCCCGCCGCACCGCTTGCCCCGCGCGGGAGCAGGTGAGCAGAAACTGCCACAGTCCCTCATCTTGTAAAGCAGTGGTGAGCGCCTGGGCGCTGGGTTCCGCACTATCGCCGGCCTTACGCAGGATGCTGCGGGCGCGGACGGCGGAGTATTGGACGTAGGGCCCGGTCTCCCCCTCGAAGCTGAGGGCTTCCTGGAGATCGAACGCGATGACGGTGGTCCGCGTGAACTTCAGCATGAAGAAGCGCAGCGCCCCAATGGCGATCTGCGAAGCCACTTCGCGCCGTTCCGCCTCCGGCGCTTCGGCGTGCCGGGAGGTCACTTCCACCAGGGCCCGGTCAATCAAGG
>JBIKMK010000658.1:0-2969 GCA_044359315.1 Bryobacteraceae bacterium
ACCCAAACCCCTAGGTCATCGCAATCGTCCCACGTGCGCCAGTTCTTATCCTTCCAGGTCGAAGGAACAGGTATCTTCGCTTCGTCGAGCGCCTCCGATACAACGGCCTGCGATTTGCGCCAATTCACCGGCCCTGGAGTCGCCTCAGCAACAACCTGAGCAACCAGCCGGTACTCTTCCAGCCTTGGCTTTGGGCCGCGCCGTTTCGCCCCTTGCGGCACGCCTACCTTGTCCGCCGGTTCATCTTGACGGCCACCTTTCGGTTGCTCGGATCGCGCGGACTCTTCCGGCGATGCAGCTGAATGTTGCTTGCCAACCCTTGCGCTTCTGGTTTGCAGATGTGCGTCAACCGAAAGTAGTTCGCAAAGATCGACCGAAGCGCCGACTGCGTTTCGGATGGAGCCAACCTCTTCTAGTGTGTCGGTGCCGATCGCGTCAACCTCAAAACCAAACCCTCGCCGTTTCAACTCATCGAGCCAAGCCTCAGTGACGGCATCACCAAGCAGAGCTTGCGCGCCCATCTTGGAATACCCCTCAAACAACTGGCGTCCCGCCTCGTCTGGAAACCGCCAGAAAATCCAACCCGAATGTCCCCGCTCTCGTGTAGGAATGTCCTCCTCGCTTCCGGCGGAGGACCAGTGAAACTCAAAGTCGCCCTTCAGCGAACCAAACTTACCTTTTAGCTCCAGCCAAAATGCCGTATCAGCCAAGTTCTCACCTCAAGCCCACCCCAACAGAGAACGGGCCGCCCCGCGCGGGGTGAGTAGCGCTCAGTACCGGGGATCAGCCGGAACCGGGCGGCCTGCTCACATTTTACCGCCGTGCGCCACCCTGAAACATTTTCGCCCGCCCGTGTCGTGGGAAATGTTGGTCAACTTGTTTGCTCACCCGACTTCAAAAGCACGATGCGTCATTAGTTCTCATGAGCGGAACACCCACCAAACAGAAGCGCGGGAGACCCAATAAAATCAGGCTTCCCGCGCGATTATGATACCTCAGTGATCGGTCTTTGTGAATGGTGGAAACGCGGCCTAAGTACGTCTTGTAATCAGAAGGTCTTCGGTTCGATCCCGAACACCGGCTCCATTTCATTCGATTGGGAAGAGGCGAACTGCTCAACTCGGTTTGCTCAAGCCGATTGCCCGCAAGGCTCCGATTCGTCCCGCTCTATTGGGCCGCACACGCTCACGGCCCGCCGATGCCGCCGCACAACAGCTGCTTTTTAGACCCAGAATTTCACGTAAGGCGGAGCGCCCGGTTGCGCGGCAGCGGCGCGATCGGCTTCTTCGGAATTCGCACAGTCTGGCCCGTCGGGATAACGGTATCGCGCGACAAAGTCCTCCTCCATCTCCAGGCCCCAGCCCGGAGCTTGGGGTAGCACCCAATGTCCATTGCGCACCACCAGCGGGTGTTTGAAGACCCCAGCCTGTAGAAACTCCAGATACTCCAACCACCGACCCTCGCTGCCAAACCACGCCTGATCGAAGATGGACATCGCCCCCACCAGTTGGCCCAGGCCGATCCCTCCGCTGTGGGGGCAAACCGGCACCTTGAACTTCGCCGCCATCGCCACGATGGCAAACAGTTCGTTCACTCCGCCAACCCGCGCTCCGTCGATCTGGCAATGCGTCAATCCACCGCCGGCCAGAAGCTGCTTGAAGGTAACCGCATCCGGTGCCTGCTCGCCGCCGGCCACGCCGATCCCGGCCGGGGCCAGCGCCTCGCGCAACTTCGCATAGCCCAGCACATCGTTGTAGGCGATCGCCTCTTCGATAAACAAAGGTTGGTACTCGGCCAACTCCATCATGTAACTCGCAGCATTTCGCCAATCGCCTAAGTTCTGATTCGCGTCGGTCAGCAACAACGCGTCCGGCCCCGTCGCCGACCGCATGGTGTCCAGCATGCGGCGGTCCTCGTCCAGCGCCCGGCCGCGGTCGTACTGCTGCCCGCGCCCGACCTTCGCCTTGAAGGCCCGCGTGCCCTTTTGGTAGAGGCCGCTGCAGAGATCGTGCACCTCGGCGAGCGGCCGTCCGGACCAACCGGCGGTGCTGTAGACACGCACGCCCTCCTGCTCCAACCGCGCAAGATTCGCTGCCTTTGCTCCGGCACGCTCGTGCAATAGACCCAGTAACTCATCCTCGGTCAACACATCCCGCAAATGATGAAAGTCAATACACTCGACGATCTTCTCCGGTGCCAGGCTCGTCAACAGGCGCCACATGGGAACGCCTTCGCTTTTCGCCCATAGATCCCAAAGAGCGTTGACGATCCCACCCACCGCCATGCGGTACGTCCCCAGCGCCAGCCATCGCAGTTGATGGTGCTCGGCCAATGCTTGCGCGAAGAGCCCTGGCTCGGCCATAAACTCTTCCAGCGACCGGCCGACAACAAAGCGTCGCAATGCCTCCACCGCCGCCGCCTGGATCTGCGTCCCGTCTCCAATCGTAAAGATCAGTGACCGCCCCTCCAGCCCCCCATCGGTCCGCAGTATGGGGACCACGCAGGAGTAGTTCGGTGCTAGATGGCGGGGATCACTACCGGCCATCCCCAGCCGCACGGTGGGGTAGCGAATATCCAGGACATCGAGGGAGATAATCTTTTGCATGAGCGTCTAGAAGCCCCCAGTATACTGAGGGCGCGCCGGGCCAGCGGTCACCCGCCGGTGATCCCACGCTTAGGCTTCAACGCTCGCCCGCGCGCGGGGCATACGGCTCGCAGGATGGCCGGGCTAAGTGTCTTACTCTGTCCCTGATTCCAGGAAAACAGAACGACTATCCCCGGACGATACGGAAGATGCCGCCTGAGGTCGGGGTCTCGATCAGCTTCGGGTCAGGATGCTGCATGCCGGCATCGCAGTAGATCACAGAGCCTTGGTGGAAGTCCGCGCCGTGCGGGTCCGGGTCCTTCTTTTTATCCAGCTGGATCTCGTCGAGCACCTTGCCGTCCTTCAGCGACAGCTTCTGGATCAG
>JBIKMK010000659.1:0-2967 GCA_044359315.1 Bryobacteraceae bacterium
CGCAAGTGAATGATGCACAAGAGTATTTTCGCAAATGGCCCCAGGTAGCGTCCATTCTTAACCACCATCTCCAGATTTCTGACCGCCTTCTTCTTATCGCCTTCCGCTTCGTCAAACTTCAGGAACCAGCGCACGAAGAAGGGAACACTGCCCAGCAGGTACTCGGTGAGCCCAGTGGTCATGTAGGCGTCGGTGAACATCGGGTCCAGTTTCAACAGCTGGACGGCGTACATGTGGGACTCCTTGGCGTACTGCAGGCTGCCCAACTGTTTGCGCTCGATCAAGCCCACGTAGTCGGTCACCAGGCCGGCCGAGATGCTGAGGCCGAACAAGCTGTCGACATCCTCAGGCTTGGCGGCTAGGCGCGTCTGGGCCCGGCGGCGGCCCATCTCGATGAACTGAAAGAACTGGCGGCGGGCTTCGGGGTCCGCTTGGAGTTTCTTCTTTTCGATGATGCGTTTGTCATCCGAGAAGAACTCGCCTTCCAGGATCATCAGCCGGTCCAATTCCCGGAACAGAATGGAAGCGGCGCGGAAGCAGTAGCCGAGTGAATCTTCCGGCTGATCGTGGATGTAGCGGTCGAGTATGCGGTCGGCGGCGGCGAAATCGCAGTTGTACATGCGGGCCAGGGCCGCCTGGATGACGGGATTCGCGGCGGCCGGCGCGGGAGCCCCCCGGGCCAGACGCCCACCTGCCAGCAGTGCACCGAAAAAGGAGCGTCTATTGAAATACGCGGTCAAAGTATTCCCTCGTTTGGCCCTGGATCTCCCTTAACTCTACCGCCAGTGCCAGATTGGGCCTCGGGGCCGGGGCCCAGCGGCGGACAATCTCCGTGAGTGGCACCAGTTGCGACGGCGCAGTGGGCAAGGAGCCGCCGGAATGGCCGGTCAGCAGGCGCAGGCCGTGGTCGACGGAGCGGTAGAACGTCGCGGCCCGTTGCAGAAATGAGGCATCGGTGGCGGAGGCCAGCCCCATTTGCTGCACCACGCGGATGCGAGCCGGGGTGTTCAGGGCCGGATAGAAATGGACGGCGCCTTTCAGGCGCAGGAACATCAACGCAAAGTCGATGTCGTAGTAGCCGCCGACGCCCGCCTTCAGCATGTTGGTGTTGCCCTGTTCACGCTCAATGCGCCGTCGCATGTCGCCCAATTCTTCCTGCGACCGGCCGCTTTGCCCGTAGCGACGCCAGTCGATCTGCTGCAGGTCATGCAAGAAGCGCGTGGCTTGCAGACGGTCGCCACCGGCGGCGCGGGCCTTCATGTAAGCGATGCCTTCCCAGGCTTCCGCGCGCTCTTCGAAGTACTGTTTCACTGTCTGCTCGGTCTGGACCAATGCACCATCGCGGCCACCCGGCCGGAGCCGCGTGTCGACGGCAAACATGGTGCCGTCGCCGGTGTAGGCGGTCAACAGATCGATGATCTTCTCCGCCGCCTTGGTCCACTGTTCCATCCGGCCTACTTCGGAATCCGGAATGACGAAGATCAAATCGGCGTCGGACGCCAGGTCAAACTCCAGCATGCCCAGCCTTCCCAGCGCAATCACCATCATGCCGCCGTGGCCAGGAAGAATCTCCGCGGTGGCCATCCGGTAGGCGGCGTCGATGACGGAATCGGCCAGCAAGGATGCCGATTGCAGGGTCTCAAAAATGGGCGCGTGCAGACAAAGGCTGGCGGCCAGCAACCGGAACATCTCGTGCGAGAACTTCTGCCGCACGGCCCGCATGCCGGCCTCGACCGTGCGGTCAGGGATCATCGGATCCTGCCGTAGCTGGCGGAGGCAGTCGAGATAGTCTGACGACCGGTTCAACTGCTCCGCCAACCAAGGGCTGTAGTTGAACGCCTCGATCAGATGCGCGCACAACATCGGACTTTCATCCAGACCGACCAGACGCTGCGGCTCCTGGTGGAGACCATCGAGGAAACGCTCAAAGGCCGTGCGGTTGCGCGCCAGCGGTCGGCGGGCCAGAGCGGCGGACAACTGCGGCGCCGCCCATTCCAGCAGCCGGCGCAGGTTGGGTGCCAGTGGCTGGCCCTCTTCCCCGGGTGCGGGCGGCCAAGCGAGGCCGCCGGTGGCGTTGCCTGCAAGGTCAGCTGGCTTCTTGCTGTCCTCCGGAGCCTGGGCATGGATGACACGCTGGTAGAGATGCTCCACGCGGCGCCGGTGGTGGTCCAACTGCCGCATCAGGCCATCGCCCTCCACCGCAATTCCCAACGTGCGGGCCGAGACCCGCCGGGCCAGCAGTTCCAACTCCGCCGGATCGGTGGGCAGCGAGTGAGTTTGCCGGTCGTCCACCACTTGCAGCCGGTGTTCCACCTGCCGGAAGAACGTATAGGCGCTGGCCAGATCGGAATACTCCAGATCCGACAGCAGCGCCTTGTCGTGCAGACGCGTCAACGCCAGCAGCGTGCCGCCATGCCGTACCCAGGGCTCACGTCCGCCGTGGAGGCGTTGGAGACACTGCACCAGAAACTCGATATCGCGGATGCCGCCGGGCATGAGCTTGACGTCCGCGGTGGCGCTGGCCTTCTTGCGGGCGTGCAGTTTCTCGTGGATGCGGAGGCGGCTTTCGCTGACCGCTTCGATGGCCGAAAAATCGAGCGAGGTGGAGTAGATCAACGGCTCCGCCACGGCGATCAATTGGCGGCCCGGGGCGGCGTCACCGGCGGCTACGCGAGCCTTGATCAACATCTGCAACTCCCAGTCCCGCGCGCGCGTCCGGTAGTACTGCTGCGCCGCTTCCAGCGACAACGCGGCTTCGCCCAGGCGCCCTTCGGGACGCAGGCGAAGATCGACGCGGTAGCCCTGCCCGCCCGTGGCGGAAGCGCCCAACAGGGCGGTGTAGCGGACGGCCGCTTTGTGGAAGAACTCCTTGTTCGACAACACCGGTGTGCCGGCTGGGCTGGTGGTTTGGCCATTGCGGCCATAGATGTACATCAAGTCGATGTCGGAGGAGTAGTTCAGCTCCTC
>JBIKMK010000660.1:0-2965 GCA_044359315.1 Bryobacteraceae bacterium
GCCCGGGATGAACGCCTTCATCTTCCGGCCGCCGCGCACGCCGCCACCGACTTCATTGATCATTTTTTCGACCGGGAAGCCCAGCGTCAGCTCATACACACCAGGCTTATTGAAGTGGCCCGTCAAGCAGGTCAGCTTGGTGCCGCCCGCCTTCTCAATACCCAGGTCCGCCCAGGCCTTGCCACCCATTTCGAGAATGGAAGGCACGGCAGCGAACGTCTCGACGTTGTTCAACACAGTGGGACTGGCATAAAGACCCGCCACGGCCGGAAACGGCGGACGGATGCGGGGATTGCCGCGCTTGCCTTCCAACGATTCCAGCAAAGCCGATTCTTCGCCGCACTCATAGGCACCCGCGCCCGAATGCGCACGCAGGTCAAAGTTGACCCCGGTACCCTTGATGTTCTTGCCCAGCCATCCGGCGCGATAGGCCTCATCGATGGCCCGCTCCATGATGTCGATCAGGTAGCGGTATTCGCCGCGAATGTAGACGTAGCCACGTTCCGCACCGACGACGCGCGCCGCAATCAGGCAACCTTCGATCAGCAGGTGCGGGTCGTTTTCGATCAGCACGCGATCCTTGCAGGTGCCGGGTTCGCTTTCGTCACCATTCACGACGATGTACTTGGGCTTGGGCGATTGCCGGGGCACAAAGCCCCACTTCATGCCCGTCGGGAACCCGGCGCCACCGCGGCCCCGAAGGTTGGAGGTTTTCACTTCCCCGATGATGTCGTCGGGGGTCATTTCCACGGCCTTCAAAAACTGCTTATAGCCGCCGTAACGCTCATACGCTTCCACCGTGCCGTTATAGCCCGGCTCATGCATGCGCTTAGTGAGGACTCTGGTTTCTAGCGGGTGCGGTTCGTTGAAAAGCATATCGTTCTTATTGCGGCTTCTTCAGACTATCCAACAGCACGTCCAGCTTTTCAGCCGTCACATGGTGATGAAAATCGTAGTTGATCTCAACGGCCGGAGCCCAGGAACAGGCTCCCATGCATTCCACTTCTTCGAGCGAAAAAACACCGTCGGGGGTCGTTTGCTTGTGGCCAATGCCCAGCTTCTTGGACGCGTGATGATAAAGCTCTTCGCCGCCCACCAGCAGGCAGGAAATATTGGTGCACACCTGCACGTGATACTTCCCCTGCGGCTTGCGGTGCAGCATGGAGTAGTAGCCGATCACTTCTTCCACCTGGATGGGCGGAACCTTGCAGCGCTTGGCCACTTCGGCCACCAATTCCGGCGTCACGGCACCCAATTCATCCTGCGCATACATCAGCATCGGGATCACAGCCGAGCGCGTCCGGCCCTCCGGATAGCTGGCCACCAGCTTTTCAAATCGCGCTTCCAAGTCAGGCGAGAAGGTCATGAGTTAATTCCAGCGGCCCTTAGCGGTCCGTGTCTCCCAGCACAAAGTCCATCGAACCCAGCGTCGCAATCGAGTCGGCAATCGACTTGCGATCGAACAATGCTTCCAGCGCCTGCAGGTTGCCAAAGCTCGGCGTCCGCATATGCACCCGGTACGGCTTGTTGCCGCCATCGGAAACCATGTAGTAGGCAATCTCGCCGCGCGGCGATTCCACCGGCACATACACCTCACCGGCGGGAACCGTGAAGCCCTCGGTGACGATCTTGAAGTGATAGATGAGCGACTCCATTTGGGTCTTCATCTTCTCCCGGTCCGGCAGCACGATCTTCGGCGCATCGGCCTGGAACGGACCTTCCGGCATCGCTTCCATGGCCGCCTTGGCCAGCCGGCAGCTTTCGCGCAATTCAAACATGCGCACGCGGTACCGGTCGTAGACGTCGTTATTGGTGAACTCCGTGGGAACGCGGACCCCAAACTTCTCGTAAGAAGAGTAGGGTTCATCGACACGAACATCCCACGGCACGCCCGCCGCTCGAATCATCGGCCCACTGACGCCGAGCGCGATCATGCGCTCCACATCCAGCGCGCCCACGCCAATCGTGCGCTGCTTCCAGATGGGGTTGTTGTCGAGCAGGCTTTCGTATTGATCGATCTTGGACGGGAAGTCGTCAACAAACGCCTTGACCTTCTTGTCCCAGCCGCGCGGGTGATCCAGCGCCAAGCCGCCGATGCGGATGTAGCTGGTCATCATGCGCTGGCCGGAGAACATCTCAAACAGCTTCAGCACTTCTTCCCGCTCACGCATGCAGTAGAAGAACATGCTCATCGCGCCCATATCGAGCGCGTGGGTACCCAGCCAGACCAGGTGCGAATTGATCCGGGTCAGCTCGCACAACATCACTCGCGAGACCTGCGCCTTGGCCGGCACCTCCAGGCCCAGCATCTTTTCGACACCCAGCGCATAAGCCAAGTTGTTCGAGAGATTGGCCAGGTAGTCGCAGCGGTCCGTGAGAGTGACGGCCTGTTGCCAGGTCTTCACTTCCATTTCCTTCTCAATGCCCGTGTGCAGGTAGCCCAGGTCGGGCTTGGCGGAAACAATGGTTTCGCCGTCCAACTCCAGCACAATGCGCAACACGCCGTGCGTCGAAGGATGCTGCGGACCCATGTTCAGGGTCATCAACCGCTTGCCCTTGCGGGGCTCTTCGGCATTTACGGCGTCCGGCGCCAGGTCAGCGGGTGCCACCAAAGTATCGGCCATTGTCTACTTGTTCTCCGCGTAATCGTATTTGTGACCGTGGATCGGAAAATCCTTGCGCAACGGATGGCCTACCCAGCCTTCGGGCATCAGCAGGCGGCGCATATCGGGATGTCCGGTGAAAGTAACGCCCAAAAGGTCAAAGATTTCACGCTCGTACCAGCCCGCGCCTTCCCACACCGGCACAGCGGAGGCGATTTCCGGCGATGCTCCGGAAACTCGGCACTTCACCCGGATCCGCTCCTGCTTACCGCCCTTGAGAGGCAACGCATGCAAATTGTAGACCAGCTCAAAGCGCGGCTCCTGCGGATGCCAATCCACGCCAGAAACGGCGCTCAGCCGAT
>JBIKMK010000661.1:0-2963 GCA_044359315.1 Bryobacteraceae bacterium
CCGGGAAAATCCCTTTTGGCGCAGCGACGCGAGCAGTTTCGAGATGTTGAGAAGCTTCTTCGGGCATTTCGAACCCAATTTAGACCCCAAACGAGCCACAACTGATTCTAGAGAGGAATCGGGCGGGGATGCAATAGGCTTTAGTAGGGTGAGAGTCCTACTTTCGCCTTTTGTGCGCTAAAAAGTGGTTGGCAACCTAGACCACTCAGTGTGGGTAGGACGGACCAGACAAGTCTTTCCTCACCGATAGGCGCGGCGGGTACGAACCAAAATCCCGAGAATGTACCGTTTATGGTACACTCCAAGAGTGGGTCGATCTGGCCAGATCACAGAGATTCCGGTCCGGTTTTATTGCACGGCCGCGGGGCAATCCCCGGTGCTGGAGTGGTTGCGCGACCTCGACAAGGATGACCGGCGCGCGATTGGCCTAGATCTGATGCGGGTGCAGTTTGGTTGGCCGATTGGAAGGCCACTGGTAGGAAGTCTCAAGGAAGGTCTTTGGGAAGTTCGCTCGACGCTTCCGAGCCAGAGGATCGCCCGGCTGATCCTGTGCTTTCACGAGAACATGCTGGTCGTGCTGCACGGTTTTATCAAGAAGACGCAGAAGACGCCTTCGGATGACCTGGCCTTGGCGAAACGAAGAATGAAGGAGGTGACGCAATGAAGAAGAGCAACAAGCATATTGGCTTATCACTAGATGCCTTCCTGAAGGAGGAAGGCATCCTCGAAGAAACTCGCGCGGTGGTGCTGAAAGAGACGCTGGCTTGGCAAGTTCAGCAAGCAATGGAGAAAGACAAGATCAGCAAAGTAGAGATGGCGCGGCGTATGAACACCAGCCGCGCGGCGCTTGACCGGTTACTTGATCCGCACAATGTTTCGGTGACGCTGCAAACCCTATCGCGCGCGGCCCAGGCGGTCGGCCGTGATTTGCGTATTGAACTCGTATAGGTCACCATCGGGAGGTAGCTTCGGTCTTTCGAACTTAGGCCAGAGAAGGGTGGACGGGGATGTATCCCGTGGCGGGTCTCAATATACTTTTTCCCGCCAAGCCGCAAGCCCAAAAGAGACTTTTGGCTGCTTGGCGCCTTGGCGGGAATTGGAAATGATCCGAACTTCAGATTGCTAGGCCGGGGTGCCCAATGAAACCCGCAGCACTTCCCAGATTAGGCGCGGCGGCGGAGCAGGCCGACCGCTCCGAAGATGACCAGCGACGTCAGGAACGTGCCCGGCTCCGGGACGGGGCTGGTGCCGTCGACGGTGAAACCCAGAGGCTCAGTGGAAGTCGTGAACGTCGAGAGGGTCGGATTCGAGACGTTCGTGTCGGGACCGTTGGAATACTGCGATCCCCCAAAAAGGCCGTTGGCCGTGTTGGTGGTGGCCCCACCCACCGCCCAGCGAATATTCACGGTACCCGTGGTGTCGGTGTTGAAGAGCGTGAGGCGATATCCGGCGTTCGCCAGGGACAGCCCGCTGAACAGAAGGACCGGGGTGAAATCTGCGGAGCTGGCAAAAGCGCCAACCGTCACCGTCGTGCTCTGAATCACGTTTCCAGCCCCGGCCTGCTCAAGGTAGACATTCACGGTGCGCGAACTGCCGTCGACACTACCGATCAACGCGGTGATGGAGACGTCGGTTTGGGCGGTCTGGCTCCAAACCACCGCCTCAACCTGGCTGTTCGGGCCACCGATCCGGAATGACGTGGAGGTCGCAGGGCCGTTGCTGACAATGACGCCGGCAGACAGCGTGGTCGCAACGGAAAGCAAAATCGCTGACGAGAAAATGTTAGAGAAATCTCGCATGGTTCACCTTTGGAACTTAGCTTAGCAATGCATCGGCTCGGCCAACAAGCATTTCTTGGTGGAAATGGCAGTTTAGGAATACCAGTACCAACCGAAGGTGAGCGTTTCGTTACAGTCACTTGGCAAGCGACTGCCGCTACTTCAGGATCGTCGAAGGCAGTTCAGCAGGCTTCAAAGGCCTCGGTGGTAGCCATGGTCGATCCAGTCACGTCAACCAATTCTCCACCTTCAACCCCGGCACCCGCTTGAACTCGCGAGTATTGTTGGTCACCAGCGGCAGGCCCAGGCACAGGGCATGGGCGGCAATCAGCAGATCGTTACCGCCGATCAGTTGGCCCTTTTTCTGGAGATGGGCCCGCAGGCGCCCGTATTCGAGGGCCGCCTCAGACGGCAAGGGCGCAACCGGGATCTCTTGCGCGACGCCCTGGACGATCCTTAAGTTGCGTTCGACGTGCTGGCTCTTGAACACCCCGAACATCAGTTCAGCGTAGGTCACCACCGACATCCCGCACTCGCCGCTTGGGAGTTGCTGGAATCGGGCCAGCACGGAGGGCGGGCGGTAGTTGATGATGTACGCGCAAATGTTCGTGTCCAGCAGATAACGCATCGAAATGCAACTCCGGCCGCTCCTGGAGCGGCAACTGTTCCCGGCCATCCTTCATAAAGTCCGGCCCCAGGCTGGCGAGCAAGTGGAACGCCGACTCCATGGTCTTGGGCTTGGGCCGGATGACCACTTCCCTTCCCCGCTGCTCAATGATCACTTCGCCCAACTCCAACTCAAACTCCTTCGGAATTCGGACCGCCCGGGAGTTGCCGCTTTTGAAGACGCGCGTGATCATGACGATTTCAGTATACACCGGCAGTATATACGCTAGCCCGCTTGCTGGCGCGCGCGGCTCGGTAGCATCCGCGCGCATTACCGAGCCGCGACCGCAAGGGAGCGGTCTTTACCAGTTTTCAATGAGCGCCGAGCAGAACCTGGACAACACCATCGAGCGAAATCTTACCCCGCTTCAAGTCATGCCCTGCACCATCGATGTCGATCAGTTCCACCGGTGCCGGGATCAGGGCGATGGCGGCGCGCAGCTCTTCGGAGGTGGCAAACGGATCGGTCTTGCCGTGGACGAACACGGCAGGGACGGTCAGCTGGGAGAAGTGGGCGGT
>JBIKMK010000662.1:0-2955 GCA_044359315.1 Bryobacteraceae bacterium
GAACCAATGGCCTCCCCGATCTGAAGGGGACTGAAACCAGCGATCCTTCGCGTGTCTCAGGGTTGGGTGAAGAGAACCAATGGCCTCCCCGATCTGAAGGGGACTGAAACCGATTGGCCGCCACTGCTGCGCGGCTCGTAGCGCGGGAACCAATGGCCTCCCCGATCTGAAGGGGACTGAAACGTGATCTGCTGGAAGAAGTCGTAATTGGACGGGATTACGGTATGGGCCGCCCCGATCTGAAGGGGATTGATTTTTGTCCCCCAAAATGGACCTCACGATGGCTCTGGCCATCTCACCCGCGATCAACATAGGAACTTCTCGACCACCGCTATGAGCCGTTCATCTGGTTTCGAGCGGTTGGACTCCCAGTTGAATATGGTGGATGGCGTCACACCCAGTTGTGCTGCCAGTTCGCGCTGCAACAGCTTTTGGGCGAGGCGGCGATGGCGGATCTGGTCGCCGATGGTCTGGGTGTCGCCGATGCGGACGGATCGGCGGGGGGAATGGCGCTGCTCGACTTGGAGCGGCATCGGCTGATCGGGTTGGCTGAAGCGGTAGGTGACGGTGATTTCGACCTGCCGGGCGCCGTCGACCTCGACGGTCTGTACGGAGATGCCGGCCACCAGGACTTCGATCAGGCGGCGCTTCTGCTCCCACGTCACCGTGCCATCCAACCGCTCGGCAAGCTTGGCGAGCAGTGCGCGGGCGCAGTTAAGGCTGGGGCCAATCTCGGCGGAGCCGTGGAGGCGATGTTGGAGTTCGGTTAGCTGCGCGTCTAGGGCTGTTTCTTCGCGGCCGATCTCTTCCAGTTGGTCGTCTAACTCGGCATCGTTGAGCCGGCCGCGGCGGTATAGGCCGATGATGCGATTGCGTTCGGCGGCCTTATTGGCGATCAGGGCCTCGAGGCGGCTGGCCTGTTTGCGCGTCTGGTCGCTACATTCCACGCTGGTCTGCAGTTGCGCCTGCAACTGCGCCAGAACCGGCCCGGGATCGCGCAGAAAGGCCTCCACGTCGGCCCAGACCTGTCCTTCGATATAGTCGCCGCGGAGGGCCTTGTTGACGCACCGTTCGCCCGCGCTGTAGATGGAGGGAGAGTGCGCGCCGTTGCAGCGATAGTAGAACTCGCGTTTGCCGTTGGGGCGCTTGTTGGCGACACCGATGTAGGTCTTGCCGCAGAGGGCACACTTGATCAAACCGCGCAGCAGGTACTGGTGGCAGGCATCGCGCACGCCGAACACGAAGTGCGATTGCAGATTCTCCTGAGCCTTCTGCCACGTCTCTTCACTCACGATCGCGGGCGCCTCGCGCCGGATCAGCGCCCGGCCGCTCCGGCTGCGCTTGCCGTACTCATGGACGCCGGAGTAAGTCCGGTTCATGATCAGCCAGCGAACCCGGGCGGGCGTCCAGATGCCCGCAGTGCGCTCCCGCCGCTTGCCCCGCAGGATGAGCCGTTCGTCGCGCACATAGGCGCAAGGAATGCCCAGCGTGTTCAGCCTCGCTGCAATCACCCGGCATGAATTGCGCTCCACCGCACCCATCCGGAAGATGTCGCGGATGACGTCAGCCTCCGACATCGCCATGCCCGGGATCGGGTCATTCGAGATCACCAAGTGCGAAGTCCGGTTCTCGCCCACCTTGCGGTACCCGTAGGGCACGATGCCGCCAAGCCACGCGCCCGCTTCAGCGACCCGCAACGTACCGGCCACCGAACGTTCCCGGATCACTTCGCGTTCGTGGGAAGCGAAGCCCGACAGCATGGTGAGCATCAGCCGCCCGGTGGCAGTGCCCGTGTCGAACTCCTCGGTCATGGAGCGAACCCGCACACCGGCCTTCTCCAGGTCATCCACTGCGTTCAGGATCAGCCTGGTGTCGCGGCCGAGGCGGTCGAGCTTATAGACGAGCAGTTGGTCAAACCGGCGTAGCTTGGCGTCGCGCAGGATCTGGCCGCCCTCTTCACGACGCTCCAGCGGTACCGTGCCTGATACCCCATCGTCGGTGTAGACGCGGAATACGGGTAGGTTGTACATCTGCCGGTAGCGTTCAGCGAACTCGCGCTGCGTCTCGATGGACTGCCGCTCCCGCTGCTCCTCGGTGCTGACGCGTAAGTAGACCGCCACCGCCATAGCTACTGTGAGATCGCCTCCACCACATGACTCACTCGGGCGGGCGCCGAAGGCAAGTCCGAAGGCGCAGAATGATGAGCCTCACTTCCCTCCCCCAACAGCAGCCGGACGGCCTCAGCCAGATCGGTCAGGTCAAGCGTGTCGGGCTGGAATACACGGGTGAAGCGTGCTTCGGGAGGATAGCCAGAATGGCGGCGTTCGTGCATGGTCGTGTCGTTTCGACACCCACAACGATCTCCGCCTGGCGGTCAATCAACTGTCTGGTGATTCTTCTGCTGACTATATACGCCGGATTCAGAGAAAGTGTCCGGCGGCCACGTGCTTTTTATCTCCGTGCGTTTACGATTTGCTGAAGCAACAACAATTTGGTACAAACATTAATAGGTACTTTTGTTTTCGTCTGCGCGAATGCGCGGACGGCCTCCCCCAGCGAAGTACGTCCACCGCGGAGGTATCAATTGGCGCTCAAGCTTAAACGGTTTTCGCAGCCGGACCTGCTCAAGCGGATCGATCCCCACCAACTCCTTGAGTTGTTTCATCCGTACCGCCCATTTTTCGAAATGAAACAGTTCGACCTTCCAGACGAAGGCGGAGACTGTGATTTCTTGAGACTTGCGGGCATCCTCGCGCAGCCCGATGAAGAGATGCCTTCGGACTTGGTCGAAGCGCTCCATCTGATTGCCACCTTTGCCGACGACGACCGCATGAGCGAGCTACTGGAGTTGGCGAAGCAAGTTGCACTTGATGTACCGGCAAACACCACGGCTGCGGACCTCGCCACGCGGATTCTTCTGCGAGACCGGCGGGTCCTGGAAAAGAAGGATCTCGA
>JBIKMK010000663.1:0-2936 GCA_044359315.1 Bryobacteraceae bacterium
TCGACGAAGCCGTCTTTACGGTCACCGAAGGCCAGAACCTGACCATCAACGTGGAGGTGGCCCGGTGAGCGCGCCCGCCGCCCCTTCATTGACGGCAGGCGACCGCCAGTGGCTGGAGCGTTATGGCCCCTGGGCATTGGTCACCGGTGCCTCCAGTGGCATCGGGCGGGAGTTTGCGCGGCAACTGGCGCGGCGGGGCCTGAATCTGGTGCTCGTGGCCCGCCAGGGAGATGTCCTGGCGAGCCTGGGGCAGCAACTGACCGCCGAATATGGCGTGCAGGTTCGGCCCCTGGTGGCAGACCTGAGTGACCCGGCCGCCGTCGACTTTGTCGTCTCCCGCGCGGCAGAACTGGAAGTGGGCCTTCTGGTGGCCTCCGCCGGCTTTGGCACGTCCGGCCCTTTTCTCGCGTCGGGCTTGGAGCACGAGCTGAACATGGTGGACGTTAACTGCCGGGCGGTGGTGACGCTCACTCACCAGTTGGGCCGCCGGTTCGCTCAGCGCGGCCGCGGGGGCGTCGTCCTGCTCAGCTCGCTCGTGGCATTTCAGGGGGTTCCCCGCGCGGCTAGCTACGCCGCCACCAAGGCGTTTGTTCAATCCTTGGCGGAAGCTCTGCGGATCGAATGGAAACCCCTGGGCATCGATGTCATCGCCTGCGCGCCAGGGCCGGTGGCCAGCGGGTTCGCGCAGCGCGCCAACATGCGGATGAACATGGCCGCCACGCCCGAACAAGTGGCGCAGGCTACACTCAAAGCGTTGGGCCGCCAAACCACAGTGCGGCCTGGCTGGCTTTCCAAGCTGCTCGAATGGTCGCTGGCACCGCTTCCCCGCTGGGGCCGCGTCCGGATCATGAGCTTGGTGATGGGAGGCATGACCGCACACCAACATGGCGAAACGAAATCCCCGGCTCGAGGACTTGCGTGATGCATGCGTTGCCGAAGCCCTTTCGATCATCGGCGAAACGGGTCTGGAGCAGCTGAGCCTCCGCGAAGTGGCCCGGCGTTTGGGCGTCTCTCATCAGGCACCCTACAAGCACTTTCCCAGCCGGGACCATATCCTGGCCGAAGTGGTCAGCCGGGCTTACTCCGCCTTTGCCACCTACCTTGACCAGCGTCCGCGCCATGCCGACCCTCATGCCGACCTGCATGAAATGGGCGTGGCCTACTTACGCTACGCTCACGATCATCCGCTGCACTACCGCCTGATGTTTGAAACGCAGCTGCCCAATGCCGCCGAACATCCCGAGATGACGCGCAACGCCAAGCATGCCTTTACGCTGCTCCGTGACGCCATCGCGAAGTTGCCCGGCCACCCCGGCCCGCACCCGCCCGAGATGCACGCAGTGTTTATCTGGGCCACAATGCATGGCCTCACGGCCATCATGCGCAGCTCGGCGCTGGGGACGCAGGGGCTGACGGCGGAGATGCTGCACCACATGGTCCCCTTTGCGCTAGCGCAAATCAAACTGACATTGGCGCCTCCGCCGCGCACAGACCGTTGACAACACCTGCATAATCAATGTGATGCTCGATCACGATATCGCGGCGATTGTTGGCGGCTACCACCTGGACCCGTTTTCGGTGCTGGGTCCGCATGGGACGCCTTCTGGCTGGGAAGTCCGGGCGTTTATCCCGGGCGTGGCGGCGGTGGAACTGCTGCTGGGTGATGAGGCCTTGTCCATGGAAAGGCTCGATCCCGCCGGCCTGTTTCTGGCGCGGCCATCTTCGGCGCCCTATGACTATCGCTTGCGCGCGGTCGCCCACGATGGGTCAACCGCCGTTCGTGACGACCCCTACCGCTACCCCAAACTGATCACTGAATTTGAGCTTCACCTGCATTCCGAAGGCACGCACTCGGAAGCCTACCGGATGCTCGGCGCACATCCACTCGAAGTGGAGGGCGTGGCCGGAGTGCGGTTCGCGGTTTGGGCACCCAATGCGGAAGCCGTGTTCGTCTGCGGCAGCTTCAACCGTTGGAACGAGAAGTCCCACCCGATGCGCCGTCGCGATGGCGGCGTCTGGGAGCTGTTCGTGCCGGGGCTGGGCGAAGGCGTCATCTACAAGTACTTCATCCGGTCCGCCCAAATGGGCTACAAGGTGATGAAGACCGACCCCTACGCCTTCTCCACCGAATGCCCGCCCATGACCGCCTCCATCGTCCACGGCCTGGGCCACTACCAGTGGAACGACGCCCAATGGATGGCCGAGCGGGGCCGCGCCCCGATCCTGGAACGTCCGGTATCGATCTACGAACTCAATCTCGAAAGCTGGCGCCATGGCCCGGAAGGCCGCTTGCTGACCTACAGCGAACTGGCCGATGAGCTGATCCCCTACGTCCAGCAGTTGGGCTTCACCCATCTGGAGCTGATGCCGATCACCGAGTATCCTTACTCCGGCAGTTGGGGCTATCAGGTGACCGGCTACTTCGCGCCCACTGCCCGCTTTGGCGCGCCCGACGGCTTCAAGGAGTTCGTCGACCGCTGCCATCAGGCGGGCATCGGCATCATCCTCGATTGGGTGCCCGGCCACTTCCCCAAGGACCTGCACGGCCTGGCTCTGTTTGACGGCACCCACGTCTACGAGCACGAAGACCCCCGCATGGGCGAGCACAAAGGCTGGGGCACGCTGATCTTCAACTACGGCCGCAACGAGGTAAAAAGCTTCCTGCTCTCCTCTGCGCTGTTCTGGCTGAAGGAGTATCACTTGGACGGCCTACGCGTTGATGCCGTGGCCTCGATGCTCTATCTCGATTACGAACGCCCGGCTGGCGAGTGGTTGCCGAACAAGTACGGCGGCCGCGAGAATCTGGAAGCCATCGGCTTCCTGCGCAAGATGAACGAACTGGCCCATGAAGTTCCCGGTGCGATGACCATCGCGGAGGAGTCCACGTCCTTCGCCGGCGTCTCCCGGCCGGTCTATGTGGGAGGCCTGGGCTTCAC